>NZ_BAAAMU010000036.1:0-90425 GCF_039529435.1 Nonomuraea maheshkhaliensis | reverse complement strand
ACGGCCGCCTCGTCGGCATCGTCAGCCGCCGCGACCTCATCAAGGTCTTCCTGCGCCTGGACGAGGACATCGAACGGGACGTCCGCGAGGCCCTGCGCGGCCGGGCCGACGTCAGCGTGACCGACGCCGTCGTCACCCTGACCGGGACCTACCCCGAGCGCAGCCAGGCCGTCACCGCCGTCCACCTGGCCGAGAACATCGACGGCGTCGTGGCGGTGCACGACGAGCTGAGCTGGAAGCACGACGACATCGCCGACCTGCCCGTCTGGGGCGGCGCGTGACCTCGGGGCCTCATGGTCCCGCCGGATACAGGCCCGCCTGGCGGTAAACGGCCTTCAGGTAACGCAGCATCTCGGCGGCGTCCGGAGGGTCGGGTTGCAGGACGCGGTAGGTCACCGCGCCGGCCATCATGTCGATGACGACGTCCAGGTCGGCGTCGGCGGCCACCAGGCCGTCCTGCTGGGCGCGGCGGAGCAGGGCGGCGGCCAGCTCCCGGCGGGGCAGGATGTAGTGCCTCCAGTAGATCTCCATCAGCTCCGGATGGCTGACGGCCGAGCCCAGGATGCGCGCGACCAGCGCGCGGAAGCCCGGGCTCGCGGCCGTCTCGGCCGCCGCGGGCAGGAGGCGTTCGACGATCTCGCGCGGTGCCAGGGCTTGGACGTCGGCGGCCGACGGGCTGATGTCGGCGCTCACCTCCTGCTCGATGGCCTGGGCGAGCAGCTCCTCCTTGCTGCTCCAGCGGCGGTAGAGGGTCAGCTTGCCCACACCCGCGCGTTTGGCGACCTGCTCCATGCTGGTGCCCTCGACGCCGCGTTCGACGAACAGCTCAAGCGCGGCGGTCAGGATCGCGGTGTCGGTGCCGGGGTCGCGCGGGCGGCCACGTCCTCGGGTGGCCGTCACCCGAGTGCCCCGTCCAGCCAGCGCCCGAACTCGGCCGGGCCGCCCTTGCAGGCCAGGTGCCCGTCCGGCCGGACGAGCAGCGCCTGCCTCGCGGAGCCGGAGGCGTGCAGCCGGACGACGCGATCGCCGAGCCGCCGCCGGGCCTCCTCGAAGGCGGCGTCCGCGCCGTCGCCGAGCACCGCCCAGGTGCCGCGCAGTTCGGCGTACAAGCGGGTGCGGGTGCCGTCGTCGCGCTCGCAGGTCAGGTCGGGCACGCGGTCGCCGGGACGAGGTCTGCCGCCCCGGCCCCCGAGCGGCCCGCCGCGGTAGCTCACCCACAGTTGCGAGGTCGTGTACGTGATCCACCGCTGGATCCAGGCCAGGCTGAAGACACGCAGCAGGATCTGGTCGCGCAGGAACCGGCCGAGCAGCCCGTCGGCGATGTTGACCTTGGTGGCCGCGGTGCTGCCCCGCAGCACCGCGGTGGCCAGCGGGCGGCGTTCGGCCTGGTAGGTGTCGAGCAGACGGTCCCCAGCCGAGCCGCTTACCACGAGGGCGAGCTTCCAGGCGAGGTTCTCGGCGTCTCCGAGCCCGGTCAGCATGCCCTGGCCGCCGAACGGGGCATGCACGTGCGCGGCGTCGCCGGCCAGCAGGACCCGCCCGGCGCGGTAGCCGTCGGCCAGACGGCGGTGCACGCTGAACAGCGACGCCCAGGAGACCTCGCCCAGCCGCAGGCCGGGCCGGCCGGTGCGGCCAGGCAGGATGCGCCGCATCCGGTCGGCGATCTGCTCCTCGCCTGGTTTGTCGTCGGCGAAGGCGGGGTCGTAGGCGAGCAGCCGCCAGTGCCCGCCGGGCATCGGCATGGCGCCCAGCATGCCATCTCGATGCACCCAGCCGCTCGTGCCCGATCGGTCCAGCGCGGGCTCACCCTCGATGTGGCCGTCGACGAGCAGGAAGCGTTCGCTGACCTTGACGCCGGGGAAACCGATACCGGCCAGCTTGCGGACCGTGCTGCCGGCGCCGTCGCAGCCTGCCAGCCAACCGGCCCTGACGATGCCGCCGTCGGCGAGCACCGCGGTGACGCCGGTCGTGTCCTGGGAGATCTCGACCACGCCGTTGCCCCATTCCGGCCGGACTCCGAGCTCGGCCAGCCGCTCGCGCAGCACCGCCTCGACCCGCGCCTGCGAGATCACCATGGGCGCGGCGGCGGTGCGGAGCCCGGGGTCGCCGAACCGGATGCGCATCATCGGGCGGTCGCCCGCGTAGGTGGTGATCGTCATGGCCCGCACCGACTCCTGCGGCAGCTCGCCCAGGGCGTCCAGGCGGTCGAGCACCTCCGAGCCGCGGGCGTGCACGAAGTTCGCCCGCGAGGTGGTCGCCGGGCCGGCGGCCTTGTCGATCACACGGACCGACACGCCGTGCAGGCGCAGCCCGCAGGCCAGCGCGAGACCGACCGGTCCCGCGCCGACCACCAGTACGTCCGTGTCCATCGCCATCACCTCACCATTTTATTTACGAAACGGTCTCGTAAATAAATAGTGCCTGCGATGAGCCGTCCTGTCCAGCCGTCGGCGCCGGGGACGGGCCGGATCAACGGGTGATTCTCACCACGGCGAGCGGGCCCGGGGCGTGGTGCAGCAGGGCGTGACTGACCGACCCCAGCATCATGGCGGCGAACGTGCCCGACCCGTGCGAGCCCACCACCAGCAGCTCCGCCCCGGTCGCGGCCTGGCACAGCACCTCGACCGGATGGCCGTGCACCGACTCCTCGACAACGGGAACATCCGGGTGCCCCGCGCGCAGGCCGCTCAGCAGTTCTTTCAGCGTGCCCGGTTCCTCCCGTGCCATGGGGTCGAAGCCCTGCTGAGCCCTGGCCCGTACCAGCCGCAACCGGGTGCCGCGCAGCTCCGCCTCGGCGAAGGCGAACTCCAGCACCCGCGCCGACGCCGGGGACCCGTCGATCCCGGCGACGATCTCGTCCACCGGCGGCGACGAGACCGGACGGACCACCACGACGTCGCAGGGCGCCCGCCCGGCCACCCCGTAGGCGACCGAGCCGACCAGCATCCCGCGCACCCCGCCGATCCCGTGGCCGCCCACGACCAGCAGCTCGGCATCCCGTGTGGCCTCGATCAAGGCGGTCCTGGGGTCGTCGGGCAGGAACGTCGTCCTTACGCTGATCTTCGGCTGGTCGCCGCGTGCCCGTTCCACCGCCGCCGCCAGAATCTCTCTGCCGCCCTCGCGCATCCACGCGGCCACCTCGGCCAGCCGGCCACTCTCCGTCTCGTACGCCCACCGCGGCATCGCGTGCGCCACCAGCAGCGGCACGTCACGCAGCGCCGCCTCCCGCGCCGCCCAGCCGGCGGCCTCCAGCCCGGCCCGCGAGCCGTCCACTCCCACGACGATCATGATCTTTCCTCCACTCCCGCTTCCTCATCGGCGAAAGCCCGCCCTGCGGGGCAGGGCGGGCGGGTGGGCCGAGGGACTCACTTGAGCCACGAGGTGCGGCGGACGACGGGCAGGTTGCCCAGTCCGAACGTGCGGCCGGCGCCGGCGAGGGCCAGTCCGACGAGGACGATCGCGTAGACGATGTGATCATCCATGAACGGGTTGGTGGTCAGGGGCAGCTCGGCCGCCCACATCAGCAGCAGCATCGCACCGCCCGCGCCGGCCGCGATCCGGGTGCCGATCCCGAGCACGAGCGCCAGGCCGACGCCGGCCAGACCGGCCATGAACAGCCAGTCCACCCACGCCTGTCCGGCCAGGGCCGAGAAGAAGCCGCCCAGGGCGTTCTCGCCGGTGCCCTTGAGGAAGCCGGTGGTCGGGCTGCCGCCGTTGATCCAGGCCTTGGCCGCCGGGGTGGCGAAGCCCCAGCCGAAGGTCTTGTCCAGGAAGGCCCAGAGGAAGATCCAGCCGATCGAGATCCGGGCGGCGGCCCAGGCGTAGTCGGCGGGGTTCCTGTGCTCCGCCTGGTCCACGCCGAGGTGTGTCACGGGCCTGTTGACGGTGGTGGCCATGGCGGGCCTTCCTTTCCTGATTTTCATGCTTTCTTGCTCGCACCTCCATCACACCGCTCAGCGCGGCCGGTGCTCAGTGCCGTACGGCCTGAGGCTGAAGGACCTTGGTCCTCCTCCTGGGCCGGGACCTTCGGCGCGTGGGCGGGGCCTTCGGACACTCACCCCGGCCGGACCGGGTGCGGCAGCGTCGGCGGCAGGAGGTGTGTGATGTCCGTTTCACTCGCTACCGAACTCGGCGCCCGGCGGCTGCTCGTGGCGGCCGGGCAGGCGCCGTCGGTGTTCAACACCCAGCCGTGGCGCTTCCGGGTGGTGCGCGGGGAGTTCGTCGAACTGTTCGCCGACCACGACCGGTGGCTACGGATCAGCGATCCGCGCGGGCGTAACCAGTACGTGAGCTGCGGCGCGGCGCTGTTCAACCTGCGCCTGGCGGTGCGCACGGCCGGCCGGCGGCCGGTGGTGTGGCTGCTGCCCTCGGCCGAGGAGGAGCCCGAGCTGCTGGCGGTCGTGCGCCTGGGCGGGAGCCTCCCCGTCCCTGACGAGTACCGCGCGTTGTACGACCTCATCCCCGTGCGCCGCACCAGCCGCCGCCCGTTCGCCGACCGCGTCCTGCCGCGCGCGGTGCGGGCCGGGCTCAGGCAGGCCGCCCGCCGGGAGGGCGCGGGGCTGGTCTTCCTCGACCGGCACGCGACGGACGACATGCTCGACTACGCCGCCATCGCCGAGGAGCAACTGGCCCGCGACCACGACTACCGCGCCGAACTGGCCGCCTGGACGATGCCGGGCGCGCGTTACGACGGCCTGCCCGGCTACGTCCATGGGCCGCGCCCGCTGCGGGATCCAGCGCCGGTGCGTGACTTCGGGCGGCAGGAGGGCACGGCCCGGTTCGAGGAGCGGCCGCAGCTCGCGGTGCTGACCACGATGGGCGACCGCCCCGATGACTGGCTGCGGGCGGGTCAGGCGCTGCAGCGGGTGCTGCTGGTGGCCGCCGGGCACGGCGTGTCGGCGTCGTTCCTGAACCAGCCGCTCGACCTGCGCGACATGCGCGGACGGCGCGACCCGCGCCACCGCAGGGGCCACCCGCAGATGATCATCAGGTTCGGTTACGGGCTTCCCGTGGCGCGCAGCCCACGGCGGCCCGCCGCCGAGCTGGAAACCACCTGACCCGCTCCGTGCGGAAAGAACGGCCCTCGGGGGGCCGGTCTTTCCGCCTTCCGCGCTCAGTCGCCCAGCGACCAGTCACGCACCTCGGGCATGTCCTCCAGGTGCTCGACCACGTACGCCTGGTGCTCGGCGAGTTTCCGCTCGCACCACGCCATCAGATCGCTCGCGCCGCGCGGCAGCCGCCCGGCGTTGTTGATGGCGTCCATGACCAGGTGGTAGCGGGAGGCTCGGTTGCGCACGGTCATGTCGAAGGGCGTGGTCGTGGTGCCCTCCTCGATGAAGCCGCGCACCCGGAACCGGTCGGCGTCCGGGCGGCCGTGCACGAGCTGGTGGATCGCGCCGGGATAGCCGTGGAAGGCGAACACGACGTCCACGGTGTCGGTGAACAGCTCGGTGAACAGCGTGCCGCTCATGCCGTGCGGATGGTCCTTGGGCCGCATCAGCGTCATCAGGTCGACGACGTTCACCACCCGCACCTTCAGGCCGGGCAGCCGCTCCTTGAGGATCTGGGCCGCCGCGACCGTCTCCATGGTCACCACGTCCCCGGCGCAGGCCAGCACGATGTCAGGGTCGCTGGTGCCGTCGTCGGTGCCGGCCCACTCCCAGATCCCGGCCCCGCGGGCGCAGTGCTCGACCGCCTGGTCGATGCTCAGCCACTGCGGCTGCGGCTGCTTGTCGATGACGATGAGGTTGATGTACGACCGCGAGCGCAGGCAGTGGTCGGCCACCGACAGCAGGCAGTTGGCGTCCGGCGGGAGGTAGACGCGGGCGACGTCGCCGCGCTGGGTCAGCACGACCTGGATCAGGCCGGGGCCCTGGTGGGAGAAGCCGTTGTGGTCGTTGCGCCAGGCGGTCGAGGTCAGCAGCACGTTGAGGCTGGGCACCTTGGCCCGCCAGGGCAGCCGGCCGGCCTCCTGCAGCCACTTGCCGTGCTGCACCGTCTGAGAGGCGCTGACCATCGCGAACGCCTCATACGTGGCGAACATGCCGTGCCGCCCGGTCAGCGTGTAGCCCTCCAGCCAGCCGTGGCAGTTGTGCTCCGACAGCACCTCCATGACCCGCCCGTTCCTGCTGATCGCCACGTCGTCGCCGGTGACGCGTTCGGCGAAGGCGCGGTCCGACTCCTCGAACACGGCGCCGAGCCGGTTGCTGCTGGTCTCGTCCGGGCAGAACAGCCGGAAGGTGTGCGGATTGTCGCGGTAGACGTCCCGCAGCCGTTCGCCGAGCCGGCGGGTCGACTCGGCGAGCGTCCGCGCGGGACGCGGCACCTCGACGGCGTAGTCGCGGAAGTCGGGCAGGGCGAGATCGCGCGCCAGCAGCCCGCCGTTGGCGTACGGGCTGGCGCTCATCCGCAGGTCGCCGTCGGGGGCCAGACCGCTTACCAGTTCGGCGGGCGCGCCGGTGGCGTCGAACAGCTCCTCCGGCCGGTACGAGCGCATCCACTCCTCCAGGATCGCCAGGTGCTCGGGGTTGTCGCGCACCCCGGACAGCGGCACCTGGTGCGAGCGCCACGTGCCCGCCACCTGCACGCCGTCCACCTGCTCCGGGCCGGTCCACCCCTTGGGCGAGCGCAGGACGATCACCGGCCACTGCGGCCGGGCCCCGTCCCACCCGCCGGTGCGAGCCTGGTGCTGGATGGCGCGGATCCGGCCCCAGGCGTCGGCCAGCGCCGCCGCGAAGCGAAGATGCATGCCGGGCAGGTCGGATCCCTCCACCTCCAGCACGTCGTAACCGTGGCCCCCCAGCAGCCGGCGCACCTCGGCCGGGTCCTTGCGGGCCAGCACCGTCGGGCCGGCGATCTTCGCGCCGTTCAGGTGCAGGATCGGCAGGACGGCGCCGTCACGTTCCGGGTTGAGGAACGACACGCCCTTCCACGACCCCTCCAGCGGCCCGGTCTCGGCCTCGCCGTCGCCCACCACCGCCACGGCCAGCAGGTCGGGGTTGTCCATGACGGCGCCGAACGCGTGCACCAGCACGTATCCGAGCTCGCCGCCCTCGTGGATCGAGCCGGGGGTGGTCACCGAGACGTGGCTGGGGATGCCGCCCGGGCTGGAGAACTGCCGGAACAGCCGCGCCATCCCGGCCTCGTCCTGGCTGACCCGCGGGTAGATCTCGCTGTACGTGCCCTCCAGATAACCGGCCGCCACCAGCGCCGGTCCGCCGTGGCCCGGCCCGGCGAGGTAGATCGCCTGCTGCCCGGTGTGCCGGATGAGCCGGGAGACGTGCGCGTAGATCAGTGACAGTCCCGGGCTGGTGCCCCAGTGGCCCAGCAGCCGGGGCTTGATGTGCCGCGGCGCGAGCGGCTCGCGGAGCAGCGGATTGCCTTTGAGGTAGATCTGCCCGATCGTGAGGTAGTTGGCGGCCCGCCACCAGGCGTCCAGTTGTTCGAGCTCCTCGGGCGCCGGGGCGGCCAGTCTCCGCAGCGTGTTCTCGTCGACGGCCTCGCGGACCTGCTCATCAGAAACTGCGGTCATGCGCACGTTCCCTTCTCGGCATGGTTGGCGGGAGTGCCCGGCTTGCGACTTTTGTCGGGCAGCACGGCTTCCCCCGTTGTCGTCACCCCATCCGATCTCAGCCGGGGGCCCGCGGACAGGGCCGGAAGTCCCGACCGCCCCAGGCATTTGGGCCACCCGCCGAGACGGAAACGCGCCGCCTGAGCTATCTCGCCCACCCGCCGATGCGGGAGCGCCGCCGGGTGTGGAGCAGGGCGTCTTCCCCGATGTGTGCTTCCGGCCTGGCGGGAAAGGACTAACGTCCCTGGTCGTCGCGGTCCTCGTTCGCGAACAGTAGGAAGCGACCGGCAACAAGCGGACAGGCATTCAGCGGACAACGGACAGCAGGCGGCGGACGGCAGGCGGACGGCCAGCGGCGGGGACAGCCGAGCGGCCGTCCGCCGCCTGGTCGGCCGGACTGCCGCGGGGAGCACGGAGGACATGACGGTGACGACGGTGACGCCTTTGACTGGGCTGACGTCGGCCGAGGCGGCCGCCCGGCTGGCGCGCGACGGCGCGAACCTGCTCCCACAGAAGCCACCCGTGCCCCTGTGGCGCCGGATCGCCACGCAGTTGCGCGATCCGCTCATCATCGTCCTGCTCATCGCGGCGGTGCTGACCGTCACGACGGGCGATTGGGCCGACGCGACCGTGATCATGCTGGTGATCGTGGTCAACACCACCGTCGGGGTGGTCCAGGAGATCCGGGCCGACCGCGCGATCACGGCTCTGGCGCAGCTCGCCAGCCCGGAGGCGCGCGTGGTCCGCGACGGCCGCCAGCAGCAGATCCCGTCCAGCGACGTCGTGGTGGGAGACCTGCTGGTCCTGGCCGAGGGCGACATCGTCCCCGCCGACGCCGAGGTGCGCGAGGCGGCGGCCCTGCTCGTCGACGAGTCGGCGCTGACGGGCGAGTCGGTGCCGGTGGACAAGCCCGCGGGCGAGCCGCTCTCCTCCGGCACCGTCGTGGTACGCGGGCGCGGCCGGGCGGTGGTCACCGCCACCGGGGCGGCCAGCGCGAGTGGCCGCATCGCCTCCCTGATGGTCAAGAGCACCGGTCTCACGCCGCTGCAGCGCCGCCTGATGGGGGTCGGCCGGTTGCTGGCGGGCGTCGCCGTGCTGCTGTCGGCGGTGGTCCTGGCTCTGGGTCTGGTACGCGGCCAGCCGGTGCAGCTGATGGTGATCACCGCCATCAGCCTGGTGGTCGCCGCCGTACCCGAGTCCCTGCCCGCCGTCGTGACCCTGAGCCTGGCGCTGGGCGCCCGCCGGATGGCCGCACGCAACGCCCTCGTCCGCAAGCTGCCCGCGGTGGAGACCCTCGGCTCGGTAACGGCCCTGGCCACCGACAAAACCGGCACCCTGACCGAGGGCACCATGGTGGCCCGGCGCCTGTGGACCCCATCGGCCCAGGCCACGCTCACCGGCACCGGCTACGCCCCGGAGGGCCGGATCACCAGCGAGGCCGCCCCAGACGCCTTCACCGCACTACTGACAGCAGCCATGCTCTGCAACGACGCCCGCCTCGCACCCCCGCAGGCCCCATCCGACGAACCTCCGGCACCGGGCACCCGCGA
This sequence comes from Nonomuraea maheshkhaliensis, assembly GCF_039529435.1. NCBI lineage: Bacteria > Bacillati > Actinomycetota > Actinomycetes > Streptosporangiales > Streptosporangiaceae > Nonomuraea > Nonomuraea maheshkhaliensis. The sequence goes on along the minus strand of NZ_BAAAMU010000036.1, from coordinate 81,305 downwards.
ACCAGCAGCACCGAGCTCCGCCGAATCGCCGACACCGGCCTCCGCCAAATCAGCGGCACCGGACTCCGGTGAGTGGGTGGCGCTGGGCGACCCCACCGAGGCGGCGCTGCTCGCCGCCGCCGCCAAACTCGGCCTCGACCGCCGGGACGTGCAAGCCCGCTTCCCCCGCCTGGCCGAGCTGCCCTTCGACAGCGGCCGCAAGCGTATGAGCACCCTGCACCGGCTGCCCGGCGGCGGCGTCCGGCTCATCTGCAAGGGTGCGCCGGAGGCCCTGCTGCGCCACCCCGTCCTGATCGACGAACCGGACCTGCTCGCCCGCGCCGCCGCCCAGGCCGACCGGTTCGCCCAGGACGGCTACCGGGTCCTGGCCGTGGCGAGCACCGATCTCGACGACGTACCGGCCACGCTGCAAGAGAGCGGCCTGTCGCTGCTCGGCCTGATCGCGATCCTGGACCCGCCACGTCCGGCCGCCGCCACCGCCGTCGCCGACTGCAAGCGGGCCGGCATCAGACCCATCCTCATCACCGGGGACCACCCGGGCACCGCCCGCGCCATCGCCATCGAGCTGGGCATCATCGCCGACGGCGACCCGGTCGTCGACTGCCGCGAGCCCGGCGCCCTCGACCGGAACCGAGCCCAGGACCAGGACCGGGATGGGGAACAGAACCGGGCCCGGGACCGGGAACAGGGCGGAGTTCAGGCGGCCGTCTACGCGCGTGCCACCCCCGAGCAGAAGCTCGACATCATCCAGCGCCTCCAGGAGCAGGGCGGCATCCTGGCCATGACCGGCGACGGCGTCAACGACGGCCCCGCGCTCCGCCGCGCCGACATCGGCGTGGCCATGGGCAGACGCGGCACCGAGGTGGCCCGGCAGGCCGCCGACCTGGTCCTCGCCGACGACAACCTCGACACCGTCGTCGCGGCCGTCGAAGAGGGCCGGCGCGTGTACGCCAACATCCGCCGCTTCCTCGTCTACGGCCTGTCCGGCGGCGCCGCCGAGATCGCCGTGATGCTGCTGGGCCCGTTCGTCGGCCTCCCGCTCCCCCTGCTCCCCGCCCAGATCCTGTGGATCAACCTGCTCACCCACGGCCTGCCCGGCGTGGCCCTCGGCGGCGAGCCCACCGTCCCCGGCGCCATGGCCGACCCGCCCCGGCCACCTGGCCAGAGCATCCTCGGCGCGGGCCTGTGGCAGCGCGTCCTCAGGATCGCCGTCGTGCTCACCGCCGTCACCCTCGGCGTCGCCGTCTGGGCCGCCGCGACCGGACGGCCGTGGCAGAGCATGGCCTTCTTCGCCCTCGGCGCCACTCAGCTCGGCGTCGCGCTCGGCTCCAGGACCCGGCCGGGATCCCTGGCCAACCCCATGCTGCTGTTCGCCGTAGCCGGCGCCTTCGTCCTGCAACTGGCGGCCCTGTACGTACCGCCGCTGCGCCAGCTCCTCGGCACCCAGCCGCTGACGGCGGGCGATCTGCTGATCGTCACCGCCCTGTCCGTGCTCGGCTACGCCGCCGCCCGCCTGGACCGCATCCTGCACCCCTCCCCCCGCCCTACCCCGGCCGTACCGCCGGCACCCGGCCCCTGAGATCGCGCGACAAGCACGAGACCGACCCTCCCGAGCCCCGCTGGACAAGCACGAAACCAGTCCTCCTCCTCCCGGCTGAGGGCTCTCCGGCAAACCCCAAAGAGAGCAAGCAAGACATGGCGAGGCTTTTGCGTCCTCACGGGGCTTGTCCCCATGGCCCCGGGAATGCTCAACCGGTGCAGGAGCAGACGGTTCCGCTCAGGGAGGCGGCGAGATGAGCGATGGCCTGGCCGCCCGGCCCGTCCTGGTCGGCTACGACGACTCGCCCGAGAGCCGGCACGCGCTGATCTGGGCGGTCGAGGAAGCGCGGCTGCGCGGCCTCCCCGTGCTGGTCTGCCACGCCCTGCACTGGCCGTACGCGCTCAAACCCCTCTCCGAGGACGTCATGGGGCAGATCGACCAGGCGGCGCAGGAGGTCGTGGACGAAGGCGTCCGGCGAGCCCGTGAGCTCGCCCCCGACGTGGACGTCCGGCGGATCCTCGGACGGGGCTCACCCGCCGCGGTGCTCCTGGAGCTCGGGCGCGCGGCGGAGCTGACGGTGCTGGGACTGCGCGGGCAGGGCGGGTTCGAAGGTCTGGAGGTGGGGTCGGCCTCCGTCCAGGTGGCCGCGCACTGCGTGGGACCGGTCATCGTCGTACGCCCGGAGCTCCAGCCACGGACCGGCCCGGACGCCAGGATCGTGGTCGGCCTGGACGGCTCACCCGCCAGCCTCGCCGCGCTCGATCTCGCCCTGGACGAGGCCGCGCTGCGCCTCGGCACCGTGACGGTCCTGTGCTGCTGGGCCGACTGCGGCTCGTCGTCCTGGCCGGAGCCGCTGCCGTTCGTGGACTCGCGCGCGCTGCGCCGGGGAGCCGAGGCCCGGTTCCGCGAGGTCGCCGCACACCTGGCTCAGAAGCGTCCCGATGTGCCGGTGATCACCGAATTTGTCACCGAACGCCCGCAACGCGCCCTGCTCGACGCGACCAGGGACGCCACGCTCCTCGTGCTCGGCAACCGGGGCAACGAATCTCCCCCTTGCCTGCTCCTGGGCCCTGTCACCCAGGCCGCGCTGCTCGAAGCCTGGTGCCCGGTCGCGGTGACCCCCGCGGCCATCATGAAACCGCGAATCCCACCGGGGTGAACACCGCGCCGCGCACCCGTCAAGCCGGCTCCGGCCCGGGAGGAGACGAGGGGCGCGGTGGGCGGACTGTCGGCGATCACTTCGACGGTGCCACCAGACCCGCCTCATAGGCGAGGATGACGAGCTGAACCCGGTCGCGCGCGCCGAGCTTGCCCAGCGGCCGGCTCACGCACGCCTTGACGGTGGCGACGCTGATGACCAGGTCGGCGGCTATCTCGGCATGGTCGCCTCGCACGAGGCCCGCGTGCATCCCGAGCACCACCGGCGGCTGGTCGCCGCCACCGGGGACGGCACCGTGCTCACGTCGATCTTCGGGCCGGAGTTCCCGCGGTTCAACCCCATGCGGCTCCAGCGCAACCGGGTGGTGGCCGAGTGGAACGACCGGGTGGCGGAGATCCCGGCCGATCTCGACCCGCTCGGCGGCCGAGTCAGGCACGAGGCGGAGCTGCCGGGCGCCGCCCATGAGGACCTCCGCCGTCTCCACCGCACGGCGCGACCCGGCGGGCAGCCCGTCCCAGCCGTCCGCCCCGACACCGACGACGGTGATCACACGTTGCCCAGCACGTTCGTCACCAGGATCTCCACGACCACCCTGGACGGGTTCGGACGCGGCGGCTTGTAGCGGGCGGCGTAGCGGCGCTCGGCGTCGGCCACCTGCCCGGGCTCGGTCCGCAGCACGGCCAGGCCCTCCAGCGTCGACCACCGGCGGCCGTCCACCTGGGTCAGCGCCACCAGCGCACCTGACGAACCCGACCGGGCGATGAGCCTGGCCTTGTACGAGGTTCCGGAGGTGATGACGCGAGCGGTCGCCGTCTCCAGGTCCAGCGTGGCCCCGACCGGGACGACGTGCGGCGGCCCGCCGGGGCGAGCGGTGGCGAGCGTGCACAGGTGCCGCTCCTGCCAGAACGCGGCGAAGCCGTCGCCCTGCTCGGCCAGATCCACGGTCCTCCTCGAGTGATTTGCGAGCGATATCGTATATCTCCCGCTCTGGCACGCTCTTATGGGTGAAGCGGCTACTCGTCATCGGCAACGGCGCGGGCGATCCCGACCATCTCACCCTCCAGGCGGCCAAGGCCATCGCCCGTACGGACGTGTTCTTCCTCGTGGACAAGGGCGAGATGAAGGACGAGCCGGTACGGCTGCGGCAGGAGCTGATCGCCGAGCACGGCCGCCCGCCGTACCGGATCGCCGAGGCCCGCGACCCGGAACGCGACCGCGGCACCTCCGCCTGCACCGCCGCCGTCCCGGACTGGCGCTCGCGCAGAGCGCTGGCCTGTGAAGCGCTCGTCGGCGAGGAACTGGCCGACGGCGAGACGGGGGCGTTCCTGGTCTGGGGAGATCCGGGCGTGTACGACAGCACGCTGGCTACCGTCGAGGAGATCCTCCAGCGCGGCAACGTCACGTTCGACCACGAGGTTATTCCCGCATCAGCAGCGTGGCCGCACTGACCGCCCGCCACCGCACCAGCCTCACGCAGGTCGGGCGGCCCGTTCACCTCACCACCGGGCGCCGGCTGGCCGAGGAGGGCGCCACCGCGGACGACGTGGTCGTCATGCTGGACGCCCACTGCTCCTTCGACGGCCTGGACGACGGTGACATCTCCTGGGACATCTATTGGGGCGCCTATCTGGGCACGCCCGACGAGATCCCGGTCTCCGGGAAGGTCTCCGAGGTGGGCGGCCGCATCCGCGAGCTGCGCGCCGAGGCGCGCGCCCGCAAGGGGTGGATCATGGATACCTACCTGCTGCGCCGGGCTCCTCGCACCGACCGTTGAGACGCCCGAGGGCGGGACGGTGCTGTCGGCGCGCGGTGCCGCTCCAGGGATTCGAACCCTGAACCTCCGCCTCCTGAAGACGGCGCCTCTGCCAGTTGGGCCAGAGCGGCTGGGCCCCGGGCTTGGCTGGCGTGGGCCAGCCCGGGGCGAGGGCCCGGTCCGGCCGAGGGGCGCCATTCCCGTCGGCCAGGCCGTGGCCCGCGGCCCTTTCCTTTCAGGGCCGTAGTCCGAGCGGCAGGATTCGAACCTGCGATTCTCCTGCTCCCCAAAGCGGGTGCTCTCCCTGCTGAGCAACGTTCCGTCGACTTTCACGCGACGGGCACAGGTTTCCGTCTGCGTGCGGCAGTTCGGGCACAGAAAACACAGGTTCTCTTTCCGGCGGCCCAGGCGGTCGCCGTTGATGTGCTCCGCCTGGAGAGTGAGCGGCTTCCCCATCCATTCGGGCTGCTGCCCGCGTCGGGCACATTTGTGGGGTACGCCGACCTCAAGAAGGGCACGCCGGAGTTGATCGGTATAGCCAGCCTTCCGCAGGACCTCGCTGGCAGAGAAGCACTCCGCGACCAGGTTGGCCAGCGTCTCGTCCTCTACCTTCGTGCGGCGGTGTTGTTCGTATCGCTTTCCGACGAGGTGGCGTGTGTCCATTCCGGCTTCGTCGGCCATGCGGATGATGGATTTGGTGGTGCTGTGTCCTGCCGTGCCCAACCGGCGTGCCAGATCTCTTTGGCTCGTCGCCGGCGGCAGCTCTCTCGCCAGATCTTCCAAGGACCATTTTCTCAGGGGCATACGGAAAGACTGTCCACTAAAGGCAGTCGGGCTGACCAAACTGCCCCACACTCGGAAATGAAAAACAATCAGCCGCCCCGGACTTTCGTCCGGGACGGCTTTCCGGTGAACCCGTCAGGGGGTTATCCGGAAAGCCTCCGCCGCGGCGCGCACAGGGCGGGCGCGAGCGGCCGGTAGCTGGTCAGGACGTTCAGGTCGGTCACTTCTCGCTCTCCCTTCGTTCTCGCCGGCGGACGTTGTCCACGGTAAACGGATGATCGGGCGGCGTGCCACTTATTTATTGACGTTCATCGTCGCGCCGGTGCTCCCGGTGCCAGCCCGCGCTCACCTGGGTCTCGGGGAGGTCAACGCGGAATCGGGGCAGGGCGTCCGGGTAATTCTCCCGGACGAAGTTGACCAGGAATTCGCGTACATCGCATTTGAGGTCCCAGGAGGACGGCGAGTCGGCGGCACTCATCAGGGCGCGCAACTCCACGAGCCCGTTCGGCAGCACGTCGGTGACCTGGAGCGTCCAGTCCTTCTGGTCCCACAGCGGGTTTCCCTGGAGGAACTCGTACAGGGCGTCGCGGAGTTTCGGAACGGGGACGGCCCAGTCCACCCGCAGGAAGACCACGGCCAGGACGCGGCTGCCGTGGCGGGTCCAGTTCTCGAACGGGTTCTGGGTGAAGTACGACACCGGCAGCACGAGCCGCCGTTCGTCCCAGAGGCGTAGCACCACGTACGTGAGCGTGAGCTCCTCGATCCGCCCCCACTCCTTCTCGACCACCACGACGTCGTCGAGACGGAGCGCGTCGCTGAAGGCGAGCTGCAGGCCGGCCAGCACGTTGCCGATGGTCGGCTGGGCGGCGATGCCGACGACGGCGCCCGCGATGCCGGCGGAGGCGAGCAGGCCGGCGCCGAGCGCGCGGACCTGCGGGAAGGAGAAGAGCATCGCGCCGACCGCGACCACGATGATGACCGCGGCGGCGATGCGGCGGACCAGCGCGATCTGCGTCATGATCCGCCGCGCCCGCCGGTTGCGCTCGCCTTCGACCAGCACCAGCCGATCGAGGACGACGTCGGTCAGCGCGTACGTGGCCTGCACGATCAGCCAGGTGACCGCCGCGATCGTGACCAGGCCGAGCACCCGTTCCACCGTGCCGGCCAGGGCCCGCTCGGCCGGGGAGTCGCCGAACATCCCCTGCCCGAACGCCGCGTTGGCGGCCACCGCGGCGGCCATCAGGAAGGCGGGCCACGTGCAGTGCTCCACGAGGTGGCGGGCCAGGGCCCATTTGCGCCCGGCGCGGTTGAGCACCCGCCGGAGCACTTCCACCAGGAGGATCGATCCGATCACCGCGATGAGCAGGATCGGCCAGTCCGCCGGAGACTGCACGTTCATGCCCCCTATGTATTAGAACGTCTCGTCAAAGCTCACATTGCCCTCAACCGCCACTTGGTAAGCAGAGACACGCCGTTCGAAGAAGTTGGCCAGTTCCTGCACGTCCTGCAGCTCCATGAACGCGAAGGGGTTGGCCGAGCCGTAGCGCCGGGGCAGGCCCAGCCGGGTCAGCCGCTGGTCGGCGACGTATTCGAGGTACTGGCGCATCTGCTCGACACCCATGCCGGGCATGCCGTCACCGCAGAGGTCCGCCGCGAAGGCGAGTTCGGCGGCGACGGCCTCCTCCAGCATGAGCGTGACCTGCTTGCCCAGCTCGTCGTCGAACAGCGACGGCTCCTCGGCGCGCACGGTGTCCACGACGCTGAACGCGAACTCCATGTGCATGGACTCGTCGCGGAAGACCCAGTTCGTCCCCGTGGCCAGACCTCCGAGCAGGCCACGAGAGCGGAACCAGTAGACGTAGGCGAACGCGCCGTAGAAGAACAGGCCCTCGATGCAGGCGGCGAAGCAGATGAGGTTCAGCAGGAACTGGCGGCGTTCCGCGGCGCTCTCCAGACGGCGCAGGCCGTCGATGGAGTCGATCCACCGGAAGCAGAACTCGGCCTTGTCGCGGATCGAGGGGATGTACTCGATCGCGGCGAACGCCTTGACCCGCTCGTCCGGGTCGGGCAGGTAGGTGTCGAGCAGGGTCAGGTAGAACTGCACGTGCACGGCCTCCTCGTAGAGCTGCCTGCTCAGGTAGAGGCGCGCTTCGGGGGCGTTGACGTGCTGGTAGAGGTTGAGCACGAGGTTGTTGGCCACGATCGAGTCGCCGGTGGCGAAGAAGGCGACCAGGCGGTTGATCAGGTGCCGTTCCTGCGGCGTCATCCTGGCCAGGTCGGCGAGGTCGTTGTGCAGGTCGACCTCCTCGACGGTCCAGGTGTTGCGGATGGCCGCGCGGAAGCGCTCGTAGAAGTCGGGGTAGCGCATGGGACGCAGGGTGAGGTCCATGCCGGGGTCGAGCAGCATGAGAGGGGCTCCTTACTGGCAGGCTTCGCAGGTCTCCGGGTTCTCCAGCGAGCACGCGACCGCCTCGGCCGCGAGCGCGGAGGAGGGGGTGGGCGCGGCCGTCACCGTGGTCTGGGCGATGCGGGTGGCGGGGCGGGAGCGCAGGTAGTACGTGGTCTTCAGGCCGCTCTTCCAGGCGTAGGCGTACATCGAGGAGAGCTTGCCGATGGTGGGGCTGGCCATGAACAGGTTGAGCGACTGCGACTGGTCGATGTACGGCTGGCGCGCGGCGGCCAGGTCGATCAGCGCCTTCTGCGGCAGCTCCCAGGCGGTGCGGTAGAGCACCTTGAGGTCGTCGGGGATGCCGGGCACGGTCTGCACCGAGCCGTCGGCCCGCTTGAGGTCGTCGCGGAGCTGCTGCGTCCACAGCCCGCGCGCCTGGAGGTCGGCCACCAGATACCGGTTGACCTGGAGGAACTCGCCCGACAGGGTCTCGCGCTTGAACACGTTGGAGACCTGGGGCTCGATGCACTCGTAGCAGCCGGCGATGGAGGCGATCGTGGCGGTGGGGGCGATGGCGATCATGAGCGAGTTCCGCAGGCCGGTACGCGCGATCTTCTCGCGCAGCACCTCCCAGCGCGCCGAGCCGGCCGCCGTGTAGTGGTCGGGGTGCAGCACTCCGGCGGCGGCGCGCGTGTCGGCGTACGACGGGTGCCGGCCGCGCTCCACGGCCAGGTCGGCCGAGGTGTCGTACGCGGCCAGCGCGATCTCCTCGGCGATCCTGGTGGACAGCTCCAGCGCCCGCGGCGAGTCGAACGGCAGCCGCAACGTGAAGAACACGTCGGCCAGCCCCATCACGCCGAGCCCGATCGGCCGCCAGCGCCGGTTGGCCGCCCCGGCCTCGGGGGTCGGGTAGAAGCCGAGGTCGATGGTGCGGTCGAGGAAGCGTACGGCGGTGCGTACGGTGCGGCGCAGCCGCTCCCAATCAAGATCGCCATCGCTCAGGTGGGCCGCCAGGTTGACCGAGCCGAGGTTGCAGACCGCCGTCTCGGCGTCGCTGGTGACCTCCAGGATCTCGGTGCACAGGTTCGACAGGTGGATGACGTTCTCGGGGCGGGCGGTCTGGTTGGAGGTGCGGTTGGCGGCGTCCTTGAAGGTCATCCAGCCGTTGCCGGTCTGGGCGAGGGTCCGCATCATGCGGCCGTAGAGGGTACGCGCCGAAATTTGCCTGACATATCGCCCGGCGGCCTCATAGGCGCGATATTTCGCCTCGAACTCCGCCCCGTACAGGTCGGTGAGCTCGGGCACTTCCTTCGGATCGAACAGCGACCACATCTCGTCGGCCTCGACCCGCCGCATGAACTCGTCGGGCACCCAGTTGGCCAGGTTGAGGTTGTGGGTGCGGCGGGCGTCCTCGCCGGTGTTGTCGCGCAGTTCGAGGAACTCCTCGATGTCGGCGTGCCAGGTCTCCAGGTAGACGCAGGCCGCGCCCTTGCGCCGCCCGCCCTGGTTGACCGCCGCCACGGACGAGTCGAGCGTACGCAGCCAGGGGACGATGCCGTTGGAGTGGCCGTTCGTGCCCCTGATGAGGGAGCCGCGCGAGCGCACCCGGGTCCACGCGATGCCGATGCCGCCCGCGTACTTGGACAGCCTGGCCACCTGCCCGTACCTGTCGTAGATGGCTTCGAGCTCGTCGCGCGGCGAGTCGAGCAGGAAGCAGGACGAAAGCTGCGGGCGGCGCGCGCCGGAATTGAACAGGGTGGGCGAGCTGGGCAGGTACGCCAGCGTGGACATCAGCCCGTACAGCTCGGCTGCCTCGGCGACGCTCTCCGACAACCCGCAGGCCACGCGGAGCAGGAAGTGCTGCGGCCGCTCCAGCACCGCCCGGCTCTCGGGATGGCGCAGCAGGTAGCGGTCGTAGACCGTGCGCAGCCCGAAGTACTCGAAGCGGTCGTCCGCGTCGTCCGGCACCAGCGCGTCGAGCTCGGCGGCGTGCGCGGCGACGAACTCGGCCAGCCCGTCCTGGACGAGCCCGGCCGCGTGGGTGGCGGCGACGGACTCGGAGAACGTGCGCACCCCCTGCCCGGCGGCCTCGTCGGCGATCTCCTCGGCCAGCAGCCGGGCGGCGACCCGGGAGTTGGCCGGGTCGGCGATCACCCTGGCGGCGGCCTCCTCGATGGCCAGGCGGCGGTCAACCTCAACGATCTGAGTCACGTGCTCTCTCTCCTCGCGAGCTCATCCCCGTGAGGGCACGCGAGAGCACGACGGCCAGGGATCTCCCCCGCCGCGGCGCGCTCCGGCCCGCCCTCGAGGCCCTGAACACTTCACACCGCTGGCAGGTCTTCGGGCTCGCGGGCGTGCTCGATGGCTCCTACTGGCCGTCGCTTCCCGGATCTCTCCAGTGCGTATGACGGCGGTCGTTCCCGCTCACCGCTGCGGGGCAGCCCCGGAATCGCACCGGGTTCCCTTTTGCTCCGCCTCGGGTGAGGCGAACCAGCGACGACCAGGATCCTACATCTAGTGGCCGTTCCCGCAACTACCCCAGCATGTTGTGGCTTTGGTGGCGTCGATCAGGCCGAGGTCGCGCAGCGTCGCGCGGGTGCGGGCGATCTCCGTGCCGAGCCAGAGCGCGAAGTCGTCGCCTGCCAGCGGGATCGTCAGCCAGCCCGCCGTCCGGCAGGCGGCCTCCCACGCCCTCGACCTGAGCACCTCGTCACACATGCGCACGGCCGCCTCACGCCGCTCCGCGGGCATGTCCTCGGGCCCGAACGCGGCCACCCAGTCGGCGAAGTCCACCCGTACACCGCATTCGAGCAGTGTCGGCGCGTCGAGGTCGGGCACGCGCCGGGCCGAGGACACCGCGAGCGCCCTGACCCGGCCGCGGCCGATGCCGGTGCGCCAGTTGGACAGGGGGCCGGCGGCGGCGGTGGCCCGGCCCGCCATCAGCGCGGCGACGGCCTCGCCGCTGCTGGGATAGCCGGTGTAGTCGACCTGCCTGGTGTCGGCGCCGAGTGCCTTGGCGATCAGGCCGAAGAGCAGGTGGTCGGGCTCGCCCTGCGGCCCGCCGGTCAGCAGGGTCCGGCCGGGGCCGGCGAGCAGCCGGGCGCAGAAGTCGTCGAAGTCGCGCAGCGGCGAGCCGTCGGGCACGACCACCACCTCGGCCTCGCCGCTGAGCCTGGCCAGCGGGGTGCCGGTGTCGAGCAGGCTCTGGCCGTTGTTGAGCTCGGCCGCGGTGAGCGCGGGCAGGCCGGTCACGGTGATCATCGAGCCGGCGCCCAGGCCGGTGCCGGCCTCGAACCCGGCCGCTCGGGCGGCGCCGGCGAACGCCTGACCGACGCGGGCCCAGCGCCGCCGGTCGGAGTTGATCGAGAATCCGGTACGCGGTGCGGCCAGCCGCTCACCTGCGCGCTCGACTCCGCACCCGGCGGCGCAGGCCGCCAGGCCGAGGCCCCAGGCGATGAATCCCCGGCGGCGCATGATCGTGCTGCCCGAATCCCCCATTACTCTAGGTTATTAACCCATTACGAGCGGCTATACACCGGGGTCACAGTCAACACGCAAAATCACTATTTTTGCCGCTTTTTCATGATTTTTGGGCTTATCTGACTTTCTTTCCGACTCCCGCCATGAGGGACGACGGCAGTGACCAGTCACCCACCAGCTTGGGCCGATCGGGACGCCAGTCGGTGGCCTGCACGAGCCCCGGCGGCTCCAGCGGGAAATCGCCGAAGAACGCCCGGATCTGCGCCGGCGTGCGGTCGGCCCCGTTGCGGGAGGACGATCCCCGCTGGACGCTCCTGGCCCGCTCCTCGTCCTCGATGCGCCCGAGCGTCGTCGCGTGCGAGATCACCAGCTGGCTGCCCGGCGCCATCCGTTCGCGCAGGACGGCCACCGCCCGCTGCGGGTCGCGTTCGTCCGGCAGGAAGTGCAGGATCGACACCATCAGCACGGCCACCGGCCGGTCGAGGTCGACGAACTCACCCGCCTTCGCCAGCACCTCCTCGGGATCGAGCAGGTCGGCCTGGACGAAACAGGCCCTGCCCGGCGAGCGCCGGAGCAGGACCGTGGCGTGGGCGGCGACGACGGGATCGCGGTCGACGTAGACGACCCTGGCCTCGGGGGCCACCTCGTGCGCGCTGCCCTGGGTCGGCAGCCCGCTGCCGAGGTCGATGAACTGCGTGACCCCGGCGCGGGCCACATAACGTACGGCACGCTGGAGGAAGGCCCGGTTCGCCCGGGCCAGCGGGACCGCCTCCGGGATCAGCTCCGCCAGGTGGTCGATGGCCTGGCGGTCGACCGCGTAGTTGTCCTTCCCGCCGAGCATGTAGTCGTACATGCGTGCGGGATGGGGCCGGTGTTGGTCGAACTGCCGCACAGTTTGAATTTATGCCGTCCGCAGCGAGATAACGATAGTTTGGCCCGAATTAGCCTCTTACTCGACCGTAACGCTCTTGGCGAGATTGCGAGGCTTGTCCACATCGCGGCCGAGCGCCACGGCGGCGTAATAGGCGAGGAGCTGCAGCGGGATCGTCAGCAGGATGGGATCGAGCTCGATCTCGTTCTTCGGGATGACGATGACGTCGTCGGCCAGCTTGGCGTCGGGCGCGCGGTGGCCGACCATGAGCACCTGGCCGCCGCGGGCGCGGATCTCGCCGAGCGTGGTGAGGTTCTTGTCGAGCAGCTCGTCGTCGGGCACGATCGCGACCGTCGGCATGTCGGGGCCGATCAGGGCGAGCGGGCCGTGCTTCAGCTCGCTGGCCGGATAGGCCTCGGCGTGCACGTACGAGATCTCCTTGAGCTTCTGCGCACCCTCGCGGGCCACCGGGTAGCCGCGCACGCGGCCGACGAACATCATGCTCGGGTGCTGGGCGTACTTCTTGGCCAGCTCGGCGATCTCCTCGCTCTGGGCGAGGATCTGCTCGATCTGGCCGGGCAGCCGGCGCAGCCCGTCCACGATGCGCCGCCCGTCGGCGGGCGACAGGTCGCGCACCCGGCCGAGGTGCAGCGCGAGCAGCGCGAACGCCACCGAGGTCGAGGTGAACGCCTTGGTCGAGGCGACCGACACCTCGGGGCCCGCGTGCAGGTAGATGCCGCCGTCGACCTCGCGGGCGATGGCGCTGCCCACGGCGTTGACGATGCCGATCACCCGGCCGCCCTTGCGCTTGAGCTCCTGGACGGCGGCGAGCGTGTCGTACGTCTCCCCCGACTGGCTGATCGCGACGTAGAGCGTGTCGGGGTCGACGACCGGGTTGCGGTAGCGGAACTCGCTGGCCGGCTCGGCGTCGGCCGGGATGCGGGCCAGCTCCTCGATGAGCTGCGCCCCGATCTGCCCCGAGTAGTACGCCGAACCGCAGCCGATGATCTTCACCTGGCGGAAGCCCCGCGTCTCGCGGGCGTCCATGTTGAGGCCGCCGAGGTGAGCCACGTGGAAGCGCTCGTCGAGGCGCCCGCTCATGGTGCGGGTGATCGTCTCGGGCTGCTCGGAGATCTCCTTGAGCAGGTAGTGCTCGTAGCCGCCGGTGTCGTAGTGGCCGGCGTCCCAGTCGACGGTCAGCGGCTCCTTGGCCGTCTCGCGGGCGTCGCTGGCGAAGGTGTGGAAGCCGTCGGCCTTGAGCACGGCCAGCTCGCCGTCCTCCAGGTGGACGACCTGACGGGTGTAGCGGACCAGCGCGGCCACGTCGGAGGCGGCGAACATCTCCTTCTCGCCGATGCCGAGCACGATCGGGCTGCCGTTGCGGGCCACGACCACCTCGCCGGGCCGCTCGGAGTCGATCACGGCGATGCCGTAGGTGCCGACGACGCTCTTGAGCGTCTTCCGTACGGCCTCCTCCAGCGACTCGTTCTCGTCGGCGGCGTGCGCGATCAGGTGCGCGAGCACCTCGGTGTCGGTCTCGGAGGCGAACACCACGCCGTCGGCCTCCAGCTTGGCGCGCAGCTCGCCGGCGTTCTCGATGATGCCGTTGTGCACGACCGCGATGCGCTCGTCGGCGGACAGGTGCGGGTGGGCGTTGACGTCACTCGGCACGCCGTGCGTGGCCCAGCGGGTGTGCCCGATGCCGAGGCCGCCCTTGAACCTGGCCGGCACGACCTTGGCCAGGTCGGCCACCCGGCCCTTGACCTTGCGGACCTTGAGGCCCTTGTTGGACACGACGACCCCCGCCGAGTCGTAGCCCCGGTATTCGAGCCGCTGCAGCCCCTCCAGCAGGATGGGCGCGGCGTCCTTGGGGCCGACGTAGGCCACGATTCCGCACATCGAGGTCTCCTCTATCCGTAAACGATCCTGCGAAGCTGCCGTAGCGACAGCTCCGGCGCCGCGACCCGGCGGCCGTCTAATTCGCCGGCGATCCTGGGGAAGATCTCGTCGTTGGTGAATCCCCTGGCCTTCAGCTCCCCGTGCCGGCGGCGGACGAACTCCTCGGCCGGCTCGGAGAAGTACGACAGCACGTCGGCGACCACGCGGGCCGCCTCGCCAGGACCGAGCGGGCTCGTCCTCGTGAGGTGGGTGATGAGATCTTCGTACGGATGCCGTGTCGTGGACACAGACGAGGACACTACGGCTCTGGAGTGAGACACGCCAACATCCTGCCCGAAATCGGGCAGGATTTAACGTCAGAGCATTCCGGAACGGCCCCCAGTCTCATGTCAGAGGGTCGCGGAACGCCCCCAGCCCCGGCCGAAGCGCCGGCAGGCGAAGGCGCCGGCGGCCACGCCGAGCCCGGCGAGCACCGCCGCGGGACCGGCCGTGCCGGCCACGTCACCCCTGACGGCGGCCTGCAGCATGGTCGTGGCCCAGTAGCCGGGCGAGAGCGGCGCGACGGCCTGCGCCCAGGCGGGCATCATCGCGTACGGGACCAGCGCTCCGCCCAGCGCGCTGACCGACAGGGCGGCGATGTTGCACAGGGTGCTGAGCTCGCCCTGGCTGCGGACGACGCCGGCGACGGCCGTGCCGACACACAGCAGCGCAAAACACCACGTGGCCACGGCCAGCACCAGCGGCCAGAGGGGCCCCGCCGGGCGCAGGCCGACCACGAGCACCCCGTACGCCAGCAGCACGACCTGCTGGACGACCAGCACGCCGAAGACCGGCAGCGCCTTGCCGATCATGATCTCGGGGACGTTGGCGCGGGTGGCGCGCAGGCGGTCCCAGGTGCGCCAGGTGCGTTCGGCGAGGGTGGCGGTGGCGACGTCGGCCATCGACAGCACCGAGAACATCACCAGCAGGCCGGTCACGGCCTGGGTGGCCTCGCCGAGCATGCCCTTGAAGATGAGCATGAGCACCATCGGCATGACGAGGTAGCTGACGAAGTGGGCGGGGTCGCGGCGGCGGAGCAGCACGTTGTGCCCGGCCAGCACGGCGACGCGCCGCGACGAGGCGCGGAGCCGGCTCTTCACGGCGGCACGGCGGGACGAGGCGTGGACTCCGGACACGGGGCGGGCTCCCGACGCGGGGCGGTTCGGCGGGGCTTCATCGGGCATGGGACAGCTCCCGGTAGAGGTCGTCGAGGGACGGCCGGCGGATGTCGATGCCGCGCACCGGCCGGTCGAGGTCGCGCAGCAGCTCGACGAGGGTGGCGGTCGGATCGGTGGTCGCCACGGCGATCTCCGCCGCGCCCTCCACCGTCACCCTGACCTCACCCGGCAGGTCCCGCAGCAGGTCGGCGGCGGCACCCCTGGCGATCACCCGCCCGTTCCCGGCCACCGCGACCGTGGCCGCCAGCTCGGTCAGCTCCGGCAGGTAGTGGGTGCAGTAGACGACGGCGGCCCCGCGCTCGGCCCGGCGGCGTACGGCGGCGAGCAGCGCGGCGCGTGTCTCGGGGTCGGCACCGGCGGTGGGCTCGTCGAGGAGCAGCACCTCCGGCTCCGGCAGGAGGGCGGTGGCGGCCTGGGTGCGGCGCTGCTGACCGCCGGAGAGCAGGCCGGCCCGCCGATCGAGCACCTCGGTGAGGGCCAGCTCCTCCGCCGTGCTCTCGACGGCCGCGGCCAGCGCCCGGCCGCGCAGCCCGGCCAGGCCGCCGAAGAGCCGCAGCGTCTCGCGTACGGTGATGCTCGGGTAGAGCGCGAGGTGCTGCGGGGCCATCCCCACGTCGCCCTCGACCCGCACCCGCCCCGCGTCCGGAGCGGTGAGACCGGCGGCGATCTCGAAGAACGTCGTCTTGCCCGCCCCGTTGTGCCCGACCAGGCCCGCGATCTCCCCCGGCTCGACCCGCAGGTCGAAGCCGTCGAGTGCGACGACCCCGCCGTAACGCTTGACCAGTCCTTCGGCTGTCAGCATGACGACCCGCCCCTCTCAGTCTACTGTGTAGACTGCTCTACACTGTAGACTGATCCCGTGCGGAAGCTCAAGACCTCGCGGCAGCCGGAGATCCTCGACGCGGCGCTCGCCATCGCCGACGAACGCGGGCTCGACGCCCTGTCCATGCGGGCCGTGGCGGAGCGGGTGGGGGTGACGCCCATGGCCCTCTACGGCTATTTCCGCAACAAGGGCGAGCTGCTCGACGCCCTCGTGGGGCGGCTGCTCGCCGGGCTGACCCCGTCCGAGGCGGCGGGCACGTGGCAGGAGCGGCTGTCGGAGATCGCGCAGGCGACCCGGCGGCTGGCCCGAGAGCATCGCGCGGTCTTCCCGCTGCTGCTCTTCCGGGCCTCGGTGACGCCCGACGGGGTGCGCGTGGTGGATCTGATCTATCAGGCGCTGCTCGACGCGGGGGTGCCGGAGGCGGATGTGCCCAGGATCGAGCGGCTGGTGAGCACGTTCGTGCTGGGGTTCGCGATCTCCGAGGTGAACGGGCGCTTCTCCAGCGCCTCGGACGAGACTCGGACGCGGCGGGGGGCCGAGCTGCCCGCGCACCGGCGGCTGGCGGGGCAGCTGGCGGTCGATGACTGGGATGCCGAGTTCGCAGCGGATCTGGCAGATCTCATGCGTATCATCCGACCCGTCTGACACATCCCTTTCCGGGGCATGGTTACGGTGAGTAGTTGTTCCGTGACATTCCTGGGGAGATGTTCATGCACCTCTGGCTGGCCGCCGCCCTGGCCGCAGGCACCCTCACCACACCCGCCGCCCTCCCGCCCGCCGTACCTGGACGGCATCCGCTCACCGAAACGGCAACGTCCGGAACAGCGGCCTCGGGGACGGCGGCGTTCGGGACGGCCTGGGGGACGACGGCCTCAGGGACGACGGCCTCAGGGACGACGGCCTCAGGGACGACGGCCTCAGGACGGCAGGCCGATTTCGCCGCCGCCGCGCGAGAGTTCGGGGTGCCGGAGAGCGTGCTGCTCGGGGTGGCCTACCTGGAGTCGCGGTGGGACGCGAACGGCGGGCGGCCCAGCACGGCGGGCGGCTACGGGCCGATGCACCTGATCGACGCCTTCCCCGCCGACGCGCTCGGGCACGGCCACGTGATCGGGGACGCCCTCGGGGACCCCCGGGGAGACGACGCCAGGCCGATGTCCCGTACGCACGCCGAGCTTGGCGCGCCCCCACCCCACGCCGCACTACGCACGACCCAGGACTCCACCGCCGCACCTGTCACCACTCTTCCCGAGGCCGGCCGCCTCGCCGGCGTGGAGCCCGCCCGGCTGCGGACCGACCCGGCGGCCAACATCCGCGCCGGGGCGGCACTCCTCGCCTCCTACCAGGACCAGCCCAGCTCCGACCCGGCCGACTGGTACGGAGCCGTGGCCAGGTACGCGGGCGCGGACGATCCGGTGGCGGCGGAGGCGTTCGCGGACGAGGTGTTCGCGGTGATGCGGGAAGGGGTGCGGCGGCGTACCGATGACGGGCATCTGGTGCGACTCGACCCCGTGAACCTGCCACCGGGCGGGAAGTCGGCGGCGGGCGAACGAGCCGGAACCGCCGCCGCACCGGCCGTACCCGGCACTCTGAACGCCCCACCCGACACCGCCGAGCAGCACGCCACCGACACGTCGGACGCCGCCACCGGCACTTCGCGCGCTTCAAAGGACGAAGACTTCGCCGACGACGAACCATCGGGCAACGAGCCGCTGGACGATGAGCCGCTGGACGATGAGCCGTTGAACTTCGACCTGGATCCGCGACTGGGCTGGGACGGCGAGGCGGAACCCGAGCTGTCCGGCCTGCCGAAGCAGCAAAAGCCAGGCCAGGCCGAGTGCCCGTCCACGCTCACCTGCGAATGGATGCCCGCCGCGTACAAACGCTTCGGCAAGAAGAAGGACCGCGACTACGGCAACCACGACCGCCTGGCCCGCACCCGCTCGGTCGACTACATCATCATCCACGACACCGAGGGCTCCTACGGGGGCATCCCCTCCATGATCCGCAACCCCAAGTACGTGAGCTGGCACTACACGATCCGCTCCCGTGACGGACATGTCGCCCAGCACGTGAAGACCAACGACATCGCCTGGCACGCGGGCAACTGGGACGTCAACACCCGCTCGATCGGCATCGAGCACGAGGGTTACCTGGCCAAGGGCGGCGCCTGGTACACCGAGGCGATGTACCGCTCGTCGGCCAGGCTGGTCAAACACCTGGCCGCCAAGTACCACATCCCGCTCAACCGGGCTCATATCCTCGGCCACGACAACGTACCGGGCACGACCCCGCAGACGGTGGCCGGCATGCACGAGGACCCCGGCCCCTACTGGGACTGGGCCCACTACTTCGCCCTCATGGGCAAGCCCTTCAAGGCGGCGAAGGACGGCGACTCGGTCATCATCCGGCCGTCGTACACCACCAACCGCCCCCGCTTCACCGGCTGCGTCACCACGAAGCCCGAGCAGGCCTGCCCCGCTCACGGCGCCGCCACCGTCTGGCTGCACAAGTCGCCCAGCCACACCGCTCCCCTCGTCACCGACCTGGGCAAGCACCCGGGCAAGCCGAGCACGTACAGCGTGTACGACCACAGCGCCCGCGCCTCCACCGGCCAGCGCTTCGCCGTCGCGGCCAGGCAGGGCGACTGGACGGCCATCTGGTACCTGGGCCAGAAGGCGTGGTTCCACAACCCGGCCTCCGCCCCGACCGCCATTCCCGCCAAGGGACCGATGGTGACGCCGGTGTCGGGACGGGTGAAGGTGTACGGGCGGGCGTACCCGGAGAAGTCGGCCTACAAGAGCGCGGCCTACCAGGCCCTGACGCCGCTCAAGTACACGATCGAGCCGGGCCAGACGTACACGGTGGGCGACACGATCACCGGCTCGTACTACGCCGCGAACGCCTTCCGCGCCTCCAGACACGTCACCACCACCGGCAAGACGCGGTATTACCAGATCCAGCTCGGCCATCGGGTGATGTTCGTCATGACCGGCGACGTCCGCCTGATCAGCTGAATTCCCGGCCACGGCCCTGACGGTGCGCACGGGCACTCCACGGAGACGATATGGTTTTCCCGTGGACCGGCGCACATCGCCGGAGATTCACGCGGAAGTGGCTCAGTGGTAGAGCATCACCTTGCCAAGGTGAGGGTCGCGGGTTCGAATCCCGTCTTCCGCTCGGAGCAAGACTCCTGGTGGAGTGGCCGAGAGGCGAGGCAGCGGCCTGCAAAGCCGTCTACACGGGTTCAAATCCCGTCTCCACCTCGATGACCGGCGGACCCCCCGGGATCCGGTAAAGTAAAGAAGCGTCATCACGCGGAAGTGGCTCAGTGGTAGAGCATCACCTTGCCAAGGTGAGGGTCGCGGGTTCGAATCCCGTCTTCCGCTCTGAGTTCCAACTCAATAAGGACGATTAGCTCAGCGGGAGAGCGCTTCCCTGACACGGAAGAGGTCACTGGTTCAATCCCAGTATCGTCCACCACAAGCCAGATCCGGCCTGGCCGACAACAGCCCCAGCTCACCAAGAGCCTGGGGCTTCTTGTTGCCCCCGATTGATCACGGACGGCGGCACTCACTTTGTGCCAACCGCGCAAGTCCATGCAAACTCGCATCATCGGAGGCGGTCATGGCTCTACGGTTCATCGGTATCGACGACACCAGCGGTGGCGACAACCGCCCGATGGTCTGGAGGGACGACACCGACGGCTCCCACCGTCCTGCAGGGCTGGGAAGTCACCGATCAATCACCCCCGTGGCCGCTCCGCGCCGGCTCTGGGCGCTGGAGGCGTTCAACGTCTTCGACGACAACCTCGTTCAGGTCGAGTTGCTGACCGCCACGGTGAACGTGACTCGGCCGGGTGAGGTCGGCTTGTACATCAATGGCTTCACCGACCTGGCCGCCATGTCCGTTGTGGGTGCGCCGGCGAAGCGTCTTGTCCAAGCCGCCCGACAGGACTTCTTGTAGAGCGGCAAGCTCGTGCAAGGTTGTTGAGACCCCTGGCTCTGCGCTCCTACCGTCGAGGCATGGCGGGACACACATCGCACGAACTCCTCTGCACGCCGATTTCGGAGGAAGAGGCGGCGGCGGCCCAGAACACCGCCCTCGACCATGTGCTTGAGCATCTGACGCGGGCAGGCATCAACGCCCAACTGGTCAAGCGGCATGCCGGCACCTGCAAGATCGCCCTTTGCGAGAGCGACGAGACGCTTCAGCATCCGCTGAAACTGATCATCCACGCGAACGCCGCATGGGAGATCGCCACCGTGAGCATCGGCCGTCTCTCCGGCAGCTACGTCGTTGTTCTGGCGAACGTCGGCGGCGAGAACGAGCCGTTGACCGACAGGATGGAAATTGTTCCGGAGAGCGACCCCTACCGGGTCGCCGAGCTCGTCAGTCGGCGTGCCAACGCCGGAGCGTCCGCGTGAGCGCCGCCTTCAAGCCGACCGAGGCGCTCCGCTATCCGTACGTGATCGGATGGACAGGAGAGGCGCGGCACTTGCCGCTGACGTGGGCACCATGCCCTGGCGGGACGCGACTGAGCTACGCCGAGCCCCAACGAGACGACACCCGCAACGGCGTCCTCCTTCTACGCCAGAGCCAGAACCGCACCGGCCGGCCCGACTTCAGCTCGGGATGGCGACGACGACCGTTCTGACGCCTCTCGCGGTGAACGGTTTGAGTGACTCCTCTGTGGCCGACGCGTCCGTGACCAGGGTCCAGGCGCCGGGGGCGTCCGGCATGCGGGCCCATGCGTGGAACGGGCGGCGGCCCAGTTTGGCGGCGTGGACGAGCAGGTAGACGTGGCGTGAGCGCTCCATCATCAGCTCCTTGAAGCGGGTCTGCTGGAGGCTCGCCTCGCAGATCCCCTCCTCCGCCGTGACCCCGTCGGCGCCCAGGAACGCGCGGTCGAACGTCATCCGGCTCAGCGCCGCCTCCGCCAGCGGGCCGACGAAGCCCTGGCTCACCTGGCGGAGCGTGCCGCCGAGGCATTCGACGTGCACGCCCGTCGCCCCGGCCAGCTCTTGGAGGGCGTTCAGGCCGGTGGTGGCCACGGTCAGGTCCACCGCGTGGCGCAGCTCGTGCGCCAGGGCGCCCGTGGTCGAGCCGGAGTCGAGCAGGACGGTCTCGCCGGGACGGATCTGCGCGGCGGCCCAGGCGGCGATGGCGCGCTTGGCCTCGAACGCCTCCCCGATGCGCTGCCGCAGCGTCGCCTCGGGATGGGTGACCACCGCCATCGCCCCGCCGTACGTGCGGGCCAGCAGGCCCGCCGCCTTCAGGTGGGCCAGGTCACGGCGGATGGTCGAGGCCGTCACGCCCAGCTGGGCCGACAGCTCCTCGACGCTGGCCAGCCCGGTGGTGGTGGCCAGGCGGACGATCTCGTCGCGTCTGGCCTGTGCCGCACGGCCCATCGGCCTCACCACCCTTGCGCGGACGACAGCTCGGCGGCCTGCCGGAGGGCCTCGATCATGCTACCGGCGTCCGCGACGCCCTTCCCGGCGATGTCGAACGCGGTCCCGTGGTCGACCGAGGTCCTGATCACGGGCAGGCCGACGGTGATGTTGACGCCCGCCTCCAGGCCGAGGATCTTGACGGGGCCGTGGCCCTGGTCGTGGTACATGGCCACGATGAGGTCGTAGTCGCCCCGGCCGGCCAGGAAGAACGCGGTGTCGGCGGGCAGCGGGCCGTGCACGTCCATGCCCTCGGCGCGCAGGCGTTCGACGGCGGGGACGATCTTCTCCTCCTCCTCGCCGTACCCGAACAGGCCGTTCTCCCCCGCATGGGGATTGATGCCGCAGACGCCGATCTTGGGACGTACGAGGCCGGAACCGCGCATCGCGGCCTCGCCGCGCCGGATCGTCCGCTCGACCAGGCCAGGCTCGATGCGGGCGACGGCGTCGATCAGGCCGATGTGGGTGGTGACGTGGATGACCTTGACCTTGGCGGTCGAGAGCATCATCGACACCTCCTCGGTGCCCGTGAGGTGGGCGAGCAGCTCGGTGTGGCCCGGGTAGAGGTGGCCGGCGGCGTGCAGGGCCTCCTTGTTGAGCGGGGCCGTGCAGATCGCCTGTACCTGGCCGGACATCGCCAGCTCGCTGGCCAGCCGTACGTACTCGTACGCCGCGCCGCCCGCGACCGGCGACACCTGCCCCCACGGCAGGTCGTCGGGCAGCAGGCCCGGGTCGATGACGTTGACGCGGCCCGGCTCGAACACCGCGTCGGCGACGCCGTCCACGGCGACCACCTCGGGGCTCGCGCCGAGGAACCCGGCTGCCTTGCGCAGGCGCCGGGCGTCGCCGATGACGACCGGACGGCAGAACGCGGACGTCTCGGGGGCGAGCAGCGCGCCGATGACGACCTCGGGGCCGACGCCGGCGCCGTCCCCCATGGTGAGGGCGATCAGAGGTGTGCTCATGTCAGCCTTTCTACGGAGGTGAAGTGGTGGGGGGCGAGATGAGCGGCTATGCGGAGGAGGCTGTCATGCTCGCCGAAGCTGCCCGGTCTGGTGACCACGTGATGGCCTTGGGGGGTGTGGCTGAGCACCGCGCCGTGGTGGATCTGGCTCAGCGGGGTCAGCTCGGTGACGCCGAGCGCGTCGAGGACGCGTCTCGCGGTCTCGCCGCCGGTGAGGACGAGGCCGGCGGGCCGGTCGCCGAGTGCTCGGGCGACGATCCCGCCCAGGATGGCGGTCAGAGCCGGCGGGGCGGGGCCCACCACGGTCAGCACGGCCGGGACGTGCCGCGCCAGCACGTCCCGCACCCGGCGGGCAGCGGCTTCGGGCTCGTTCAGGTCGGCGGCGGTGAGGGGAATGGGGATTCCGCCGTGCCTGACGAGCAACGCGGCCTGCTCGGCCGCCCCGGGCTCCGCGGTGCCGACGACCACCAGCAGGGGTGAAGGGCTGGGACGCGAAGGGGGCGGGTCGGGTGGCAGGTCGGGTGGGTTCGGGGGCGGGCCAGGGAACGGGTCAGGCGGCGGGTCGAGGGAGAGGGTGCGGCCGAGGGCTGCGGCCAGGCCGCCGGCGCCGATCAGGTGGGTGGACGGGTCGGTGTCGAGTGCGGCGGCCACGATCGCGTCGAGGTCGCCGTCCGTCTCCGCGTCACACACCAGCACCCGGCCGCGTGCCTCCCTGATGGCGGTCGTCAGAATCCGGTGCCCGGCCCGGACGGTGCCCAACGGCACGAGAACGGACGGCACCGCGCCGAGCGCGTCCGCCACGGTGGCAGGTCCGGTGAGGCTGGTCGCAGGGGTGTGCGCAGCCGTTTCAGGGGGCGGCTCCGTGACCGGGCTGCCGGCCGTGCTGGGGGCGGGTTCCGCGCATGCGCCCGTGGCGAGCGTAGGAGCCGTGCGCCAGGTGCGTGTTTCGCGCAGCGGGACTCCCCGTACGTACGGGACCCCGCCTGTCACCGTGCGCCCGGCGGACGGGAGGGAGGGGGCGAGCACCACGGGGGCGGTGTCGAGGCAGGCCGCGACCGTGGCGGCGACGTTCCCGCGTAGCAGGGAGTCGATCTTGACGAAGACGGGGCGGCGCCCGGCGTGCCTGAGCGCCTTCCGTACCAGGTCGAACGTCTGGGGATGGTGCCGGCTGTCGAGGTCGGCCACCAGCACGGGTGCCTGTGCCGGATAGGGCGGGCCGGACAGGGCGATGAGCGCGGAGCCGGCGTGGGACATGAGCACGGCCGCCGTCTCGGCCGCCCCCGACAGGTCGTCGGCCAGGGCGAGCACGGACGTCGGGCCTGCGCTCATGTCTCCCCCGGCCACCGAATTGCGCGAATCACGCGTTGAGCATTGCACAGAGTACGCAGGTATGCCACAGTTGCCGGCAAGTGACGCGGACGTCCCCCACCTCGCCGCGTCGTCCCCACCTGTGTGCCGGAGGCCCGCATGACACACGCCGCAGTCCCGGTACTCGCGCGGCGTGCCGCAGTTCCCGCTCTCGCATGGCGTGCGCCCGGCGGCGGCGAAAGGACACGCTCGTTGACATCCTCCCCCTTCTGAAGGAGGGGATTCCCAGGGTCGCCGGTGAGGTTTCCTGCTTCATCGCCGGCTGCCCGCCCGAGAGGAGTCTCGTTGAGGTCTTACACCGGCTCCACAGGCGTTTCAGCTCTCCGCCGGCCCGGCGGCGCGCACGTTCCTGGCCGCGTTGACGTCCCGGTCATGGACCGCACCGCACGAGCACTCCCCCGCGCGGACGTTCAGCGGCATCTTCTCCCGCAGGGCCCCGCACACCGAGCACAGCTTGCTGGACGGCAACCAGCGGTCCACCGCCACCAGCGTTCGCCCGTACCACCGCGCTTTGCACTCCAGCATGGAACGCAGTTCCCGCCAGCCCGCATCAGAGACGGCGCGGGCCAGGCGGCGGTTTTTGACCAGGTGGCGAACGGTCAGGTCTTCCACGGCGATCACTTGGTTCTCGCGAACAAGCCGTGTGGTGACCTTGTGCAGATGATCCCTTCGACGGTCGGCGATCCGGGCATACACCCTGGCCACCTTCAGCCGGGCCTTGGCCCGGCTGCTCGACCCCTTCTCCTTTCGGGCCAGCGCCCGCTGAGCCTTGGCCAGCTTGCGCCGGTCACGGCGCTCGTTACGCAGGTTGACGATCTTCTCACCAGTCGAAAGGGTGGCCAGCGCGGCGATGCCCGCATCCACGCCTACGTTCCGCGTCACGGGCGGAAGAGGGTTGATCTTCTCCTCCACCAGGATGGACACGAACCAGCGTTCGGCCGCGTCCCGGCTCACGGTCACCGTGGACGGCTGCGCACCCTCCGGCAGCGGACGCGACCACACGATGGCCGAAGGGGCGTCCATCTTCGCCGGCGTCAGCTCCCCGTCGCGCCGGCGGAACGCCGAGCGGGTGTACTCCGCCGACGCCCGCGACTTCCTCTTGCTCTTGAACGTTTAGTACTTGGCCCGTTTGGCGAAGAAGTTCGCGAACCCCGCCTGCAAATGGCGCAGCGCCTGCTGCAACGGCACACACGACACCTCCGGCAGGAACCCGAACTCGCCGCCGCGCTTCCACGCCGTGAGCATCGCCGAGGACTCCACGTAGGAGACGCGCTTGCCTTCCACGGTGTAGGCGCGGGTCCGTTCTTCGAGGGGGTTGTCGTAGACGAAGCGGACGCAGCCGAACGTCCGGGCAAGCTCTGCGGCCTGCTCGGGGGTCGGGTGGAAGCGGTACTTGTCGGCCCGCTTCACGATCTGCGCCACGCCTGCCATCCTACCGATCGATCAAGAAAGACTCGCATGTTTGTTCGATACGCTGGTTCGCCTGACAGCGAGCCGCCCGCCCCTGTCCCGCTCCGCAGGGGTCCGATTCCTCCCCCGCCTGAAGGCGGGGGTCTCCTCGGAGGTATCCGATGAACCCCGAGCCCGTGCTCGGAACCATGACCTTCGGCGACACCGTGGACGCGGACACGGCCGGGAAGATGCTCGACCTGGCCCTCGGCGCCGGGGTCACCGGGGTCGACACGGCCAACGGCTATGCGGGCGGCGCCGCCGAGGAGATCCTCGGCAAGCTGCTGGCCGGCCGTCGCGACCAGGTCGTGCTGGCGACCAAGGCGGGCATGCCCCATCCGGACGCCGGCGGATACACTCCGCTGTCGCCGCGCGGGCTGCGGAACGCGCTGACGGCCAGCCTGCGGCGGCTCCGCGTGGACCACGTCGACCTGTTCTACCTGCACCAGCCCGACCGGGCCACGCCGCTGGAGGAGACCCTGGCCACGGTCGCCGACCTGAAGCGGGAAGGCAAGATCGGCGAGCTGGGCGTGTCCAACTACGCCGCCTGGCAGATCGCCGGGATCGATCCCCCGCCCGTGGTGGCCCAGCAGCTCTACAACCTGGTGGCCAGGCGGATCGAGGACGAGTACGCCGAGTTCGCCATGACCAGCGGGCTGCGCACCATGGTCTACAACCCGCTCGGCGGCGGCCTGCTGACCGGCCGGCACCGCTTCGACCGTACGCCGGAGAGCGGCCGGTTCGGTGACTCGCGGCTGGCCGGGATGTACCGGGAGCGCTACTGGGACGCGCAGCTCTTCGAGGCCGTCGAAACGCTCGGCGACATCGCCAGGCGGGCCGGGATGCCGCTCGCCGAGCTGTCCCTGCGCTGGCTGACGAGCCGGCCCGTGGTGGACGCGGTCCTGCTCGGCGCCTCCGGCCCCGACCAACTGCGGGCCAACCTGGAGGCGCTGGCGGCCGGGCCGCTGCCGTCCGACGTGGCCGCCGCCTGTGACGTGGTGGGCGCGTCGCTCCACGGCCCGATGCCCGCCTACAACCGTTGAGCCGTACGCGCCACGTTCCCGTACTCGCCGTAGAGGAGATCGATTTCGCATGACCGCAGCCGAGTTCGCCAGGAAGATCCGTAATCGGGAACAGTGCGTCGGCTACTGGGTGGTTCTCGACGCGCCCGTCGCCACCGAGCGCCTGGCCCGGCTGGGGTACGACTACGTGACGCTCGACGGCCAGCACGGGCTCATCGGCCACGCGGGGCTGCTGAGCAACCTCATGGCCATCGACGCGGGCGGGCGTTCTGTCGGCATCGTCCGGGTGGAGTCCGGCGATTCCGCGGTGATCGGCCGGGCGCTCGACTACGGGGCGGGCGGCGTGATCGTGCCGCTGGTCGACACGGCCGAGGACGCCGCCAGCGCCGTCTCCGCGGCCCGCTACCCCTCCGGCGGGCGTCGCTCGTACGGGCCCATGCGCTCCTCGCTGCGCATCGGGCCCACGCCGGCGGAGGCGGACGAGACCGTGGTGGTCCTGGCGATGATCGAGACGGCCGGCGGGCTGGAGAACATCGACGAGATCTGCGCCACGCCGGGCCTCGACGGCGTGTACGTCGGCCCCTCCGACCTGTGCCTGGCCGTGGGCGGGCGCTTCCCCAACGACCCGGCGGTGGCCGGCGTCTTCGAGGCGGCGCTGGAGCGGATCCGTACGGCCGCCGCGGCGGCGGGCATCGCGGCCGGCATTCACAACCCGGGCGGGGAGCAGGCCGCCCGGCGGCTGGCGGAGGGGTTCACGTTCGCGACCGTGGCCTCCGACCTCGTCCATCTGGAGCAGGCCGCGGCGGCACACCTGAAGGCCGCGAAGGGCGGCTGATCCTCCGGCGCCGCCAGGCCCCAGCGCCCCACCTCGCCGCCGCGCTCGCAGGCCGGCATTGCGCCGGCATTGCGAGCGCATGCCCCTGCCTGGGGAGGTATATCGCCTTGTGCGAACTTTTGGTAGCTCTGCGTGTATATACCGTTTCAGCCCGGGTAGCGCCGATGCATTGGCTCCTCAGAGGAGGAAACTATGGACATCGACATAGGCCAAGGCATATCGGATGCCTGGCGGCAGATAGCCACGTTCGTTCCGCGGCTGATCGCGTTCCTGGTGATTCTCATCATCGGGTGGATCGTGGCCAAAGCCCTGGAGAAGCTCGTCGACAAGGTGCTTGAGCGGGTCGGCTTCGACCGGGCGGTGGAGCGCAGCGGCGTGCGGCGGTGGCTGGAACGCAGCAAGTACGACGCCAGCAGCCTGCTCGCGAAGATCGTCTTCTACGCGATCCTGCTGATCACGCTGCAGATAGCCTTCAACGTGTTCGGCCCCAACCCGGTCTCGTCGCTGCTGGCCGGCGTGGTGGCCTGGCTGCCGCTGGCGATCGTGGCCATCGTGATCATCGTGGTGGCCGGGGCGGTGGCCAAGGCCGTCAGGGACATCCTGTCCGGCGCGCTCGGCGGCCTGTCCTACGGCCGCTTCCTGGCGACCGTGGCCGCGGTGTTCATCTGGGCGCTGGGCATCATCGCGGCGCTCAACCAGATCGGCGTGGCCACGGCGGTCACGACCCCGGTCCTGATCACGGTGCTCGCCACCATCGGGGCGATCGCGGCGATCGGCGTCGGGGGCGGGCTCGTCCGCCCCATGCAGCAGCGCTGGGAGCGCTGGCTGAGCCGGATCGAGCAGGAGGCCCCGCAGGCCAGGGCGCACGCGGAGGCGTACCAGCGAGGGCGTGAGGACGCCCGGTCGATGACGGAGGAGACGGCGCCGATCAGGTCGGCGCAGGGCGGCGGAGCCCACCGCTCCGACCTGCCTCCCGGCTGACCACCGGCTCGAAACGGCGGCGCCGCACCGTGTCAGGCCGGGGCGGCGCCGTCCAGGAGGTCCGGCCGCGCAGGTCACCGCCGTCAGGCCGGGGCGGCGCCGTCCAGGAGATCCAGTTCGCGGGTGAGCCAGCACACCGCCGTCAGTCGCAGCGACGGCGCGTCCGGCTCGCCGGTGAAGGCCCAGCCCCGGTGTCGCAGCTCGTCGAGGAAGCCGAGCAGATAGTCGCCCAGCGTCTCGCGGTCGAGCGGGATCGCGTCGCGCAGCACCGCCGCGTGCTGGTCGACCGCCGCGACCATGCCGGGGTGCTCGACCATCATGGCGAGCTGCGCGTCGCCCAGGGTGTTCATGAGCCAGCGCAGGGGCGAAGCCGCCCATCCGTCCTCAAAGACCACCCCAACACTGTAAAGCATTTCCCAAGGTCAGAGGCCATCACGGCAGCCCGACGTAGTTCTCCGCCAGCGTCGTGGCCGCCGCCTCCGACGAGGTCACGTAGTCCAGGTACGACAGTTGCAGCCGCCGCGCGTACGGGTCGTCCTCCTCGAACGTGTGCAGCAGCGTCGTCATCCACCACGAGAAGTGCTGGGCCCGCCACACCCGCTTGAGGCACGCCTGCGAGTAGCCCTGGAGCAGCTCGTCCGAGCCGCCGGTGAAGTACGCGTCCAGCGCCTCGGTGAGCACCCTGACGTCGGCCACGGCCAGGTTGAGCCCTTTCGCGCCGGTCGGCGGCACGATGTGGGCGGCGTCCCCGGCCAGGTAGAGCCGCCCGTACTGCATCGGCTCGGCCACGAACGCCCGCATCGGCGTGATGCCCCGCTCCGTGATCTCGCCGGTGGTCAGCTCGAAGCCGGGCACGGTCTCCAGCCGGGCCTTGAGCTCGGCCCAGATGCGCTCGTCCGGCCACTCCCCCAGCTCGGCGTCGGCGGGAACCTGCAGGTAGAAGCGGCTGACCGAGGGCGAGCGCATGCTGTGCAGGGCGAAGCCGCGCTCGTTCCTGGCGTAGATGAGCTCGTCCGACGAGGGCGCGACGCGGGCCAGGATGCCGAGCCAGGCGAACGGATATTCCCGCTCGAAGACGCTCAGAACGCCTTCGGGGATGGACGGCCTGGACACCCCGTGGAAGCCGTCGCAGCCGGCGATCACGTCGCAGTCGAGCCGCTCGCCGCCGAAGGTCAGGTACGGCTCCGGCTCCAGCGCGTGCACGGCCACGTCCTCGACCTCGAACCGCACGTCGCCGCCCGCCGCGAGCCTGGCCGCGATGAGGTCCTTGACCACCTCCTGCTGCCCGTACACGGTGATGGCCCGGCCAGGAACGAGCTTGTCGAACGCGATGCGGTGGCCCTGGCCCCCGTACCTGAGCTCGATGCCGTGGTGCGGCAGCCCCTCGCGCAGCATGCGCTCGCCGACGCCCGCCGCCACCAGTGTGTCGACCGTGCCCTGCTCCAGCACGCCGGCGCGGACGCGACGCTCGACGTAGTCCCGGCTGCGCTTCTCCAGCACCACGGAGGAGATGCCGCGCAGGTGGAGCAAGTGGGACAGAAGCAGACCAGCTGGGCCAGCCCCGATGATTCCGACCTGAGTTCGCATGAGGGAAGCATCCTGCCTAAGGCGGCGCATCGCCGAGAGTCCGCTTCCACTGAATGGAAGAATGGCGCTCATGTCAGGCGGATCCCGCGAGCCGGGACGATCGGTGACGTCCAAGGTGCTGGCCATCCTGGGCGCGTTCGACGCCGCGCATCCGCAGCTCACGCTCACCGAGCTGGCCAGGCGCAGCGGGCTGCCGCTGAGCACGGCGCACCGCCTGGTGGGCGAGCTGGAGGAGTGGCGGGCGCTCGGCCGCACCTCCGACGGGCGGCTGCGCGTGGGGCAGCGGCTGTGGGAGCTGGGCCGGCTCGCGCCCAACCGGCTGCAGGAGCTGGCGCATCCGTGGCTGCAGGAGCTGTTCGGCTCGACGGGTGAGAACGTGCACATCGCGGTCAGGGACGGCGTCGAGGTCCTGTTCGTGGACAAGGTCTACGGCAGGCGGGCGGTGCCGATCGTGTCGCGAATCGGAGGCCGGCTGCCGATGCATCCGACCGGGGTGGGCAAGGCGCTGCTGGCGTACGAGCCCGACTGGTTCGTCACGTCCTACCTGGCCCGCGCGCTCGAACGCCCGACGCCCCGCACGATCACCGAGCCGGGGCGGCTGGCCAGGGAACTGGCGGCGGTGCGGGCGCAGGGGTACGCGCTGACGCACGAGGAGATGACGCTGGGCTCGTGCTCGGCGGCGGCGCCGGTCCTGGTGGCCGGGCGGCCGGAGGCGGCGCTGGGCATCGTGCTCTCCTCGCGGCGGGCCCGCGAGCTGCCCCGGCTGGTCGAGCCGCTGCGCGCCGCCGCCGCCGGGATCGCCCGCGCGTACGGGTGAGCGCGCGTGAGCACGCGCAGGTGATCGGCCGGGCCCGAACGGGTTCAGTCGCCCAGCTTCTGGATGCGGTCCTTGAACAGGGTGGTGGCGATGGCGGCCTTGTGCGGCTGGCCCTTGAGGAACGCCTGCGCGAAGCTCTTGGCCTGCTCGTAGGTGACCTTGCCGGGCATGGGCGGCTCGTTCGGGTTGACGTCGATGTCGACCAGCGCCGGCCCGTCGTGGGCCAGCGCCTGCCCGACGGCCGTCGCCACGTCGCCCGACTTGGTGACCTTGGCCCCGAACCCGCCGCACGACCTGGCCCAGGCGGAGAAGTCGGCCTCGGGCATGGGGTAGCGCACGCCGTGCTCGGGGTAGCCGAGCACCATCTGCTCCCACAGGATCTGGCCGAGCGAGTTGTTGTTGTTGATGATCACCTTGACCGGCAGCCGGTGCTGCGCGGCGGTGAGGAACTCGGCCATCAGCATGGAGAAGCCGCCGTCGCCGACGTACGCGATGACCTGGCGGCCGGGGTGGGCGTGCTGCATGGCGATGGCGTACGGGAGCCCCGGCGCCATCGAGGCCAGCGTGCCGGACAGGTAGAACTCGCGCTCGCCCCTGATCGTCCAGTGCCGGGCCGCCCAGGTCGCGATGGTGCCGCTGTCGCAGGTCAGGATGGCGTCGTCGGCCGCGAGGTCGTCGAGGACGGACACGGCATACTGAGGGGCGATGGGGTCTCTGTCCGGGTTCTCCAGAGCGTCCATGTCCGAGCGCCACTTCGCCATCATCTTCTGATATTTCGCTAGATGAGCGTTTCCGTTCCGGCGGGTGAGCAGCGGCAGCAGCGCCCGCAGCCCCTCCTTCGCGTCGCACACCACCGGCACGTCTGTCGCGATGCGCGCTCCCGCTCTGGTCGGATCGGCCTCGAACTGCACCACCCGCGTGTCCCGCACCTCCGGCAGGAACTGGGAGTAGGGGAAGTTCGTGCCCACCATGAAGAGCACGTCGGCCTCGTCCATCAGCTCCTCGCTCGGCCGCGTGCCGAGCAGCCCGAGCCCACCCGTCGTGTACGGCGAGTCGTCCGGCACCACCGCCTTGCCCGGCAACGTCTTGACCACCGGCGCCCCCAGCGCCTCGGCCACCGCCAGTACCTCCTGCCTGGCGTGCAGCGCCCCCTGCCCGACCAGCATGGCGGGCCGCTCGGCCCGGTTGAGCACCTCGGCCGCCCACTCCACGTCCTCCTGCCGGGGCAGCCCGGCCGGCGGCAGGTAGACGGGCGCGGTCTCGGGCGGGCGCGCCGGGGCCACGTGCCGGTACGGGTCCGCGCCCGCGTCCGCCACCTGGATGTCGTTGGGCAGCGTGAGGTGCGAGACCCCGCGCCGCGCGTACGACGTCCTGATGGCCAGGTCCACCAGCGAGGGCAGCTGCGCCGGGTTGGTGATCATCATGTTGTACTCGGCCACGTCGGCGAACAGCTTGTCCAGGTGCACCTCCTGCTGGTAGCCGGTGCCGAGCACGGACGTCTCCTGCATGCCGGTGATGGCCAGCACGGGCACGTGGTCGAGCTTGGCGTCGTAGAGGCCGTTGAGCAGGTGGATGCCGCCGGGGCCCGAGGTCGCCAGGCACACGCCGATCCGCCCGGTGGCCTTGGCGTAGCCGGTCGCCATGAAGGCGGCGGCCTCCTCGTGGTGCACCAGGACGAAGCGCACCCGGTCACGATGGCGCCGCAGCCCCTCCATGATGCCGTTGATGCCGTCGCCGGGCATGCCGAAGACGGTGTCCACGCCCCATGCCGCGAGCCGTTCGATCAGGGTTTCCGATGCGATGCGAGCCATAGGAGCGGCACTACCCCGCTCCGGTCAGGACAGACGCCGGGCGTCGATGCATGACATTTCTGGATTGTGGCGGGTAGGGGTCCTGACATGCGGATTCTGGTCACGGGAGCCACCGGCACGCTGGGCGGCGCACTGATACCCGCCCTGCTCAAGGCGGGTCACGAGGTGCGGGCGCTGAGCCGGACCAAGCGGGAGGACCGCGGGAACGTCGAGTGGATGTGGGGCGACCTCATCTCCGGCAAGGGCGTCGAGGAGGCCGTACGGGACGTGGACGCGATCGCGCACCTGGCCACCAGCGGCCGCAAGGGGCGTGGCGCGGTGGACGTGCCGGGCACCAGGGCCCTGCTCCTGCTGGCCAGGGAGGCCGGGCGGCCGCACGTGCTGCTGACCTCCATGGTCGGGGCCGACCGGGCCGCCCACGGCCACCTGCGTCACAAGCTGGAGGCCGAGCGCCTGGTCACGGAGTGCGGCCTGGACTGGACGATCCTCCGCCTCACCCCGTTCCACCAGTGGCTGCACCAACGGCTACGCGGCTTCGCGTCGCTGCCAGCGCTGCCCGTGGACCGCTCGCTGCCCTGGCAGCCGGTGCACACGGGCGAGGTCGCCGCGCGCGCCGCCGCGCTGCTCAGCGCCGGCCCTGAGGGCAGGGAGATCGAGTTCGGCGGCCCCGAGGTGATCGACACCGAGACGCTGGTCAAGACCTGGCTGCGGGCGCAGGGCCTGCGCCGGCCGTGCGTGCCCGTCCGCTATCCGGGCCGCCTGTACGCGGCCCAGCGCGCGGGCCTGCTGCTCACCGACGCCCTGCCCCAAGGTGTGATCACCTGGCACGACTACCTGCTGCCGCCCGAGCCGATCCTCTCGGACGACTTCGCCTCCGAGCACACCGCCTCGCCCACCAGCCCGGCCACGCAGCCGGAGCAGGATCCTGACCTGCGCGTATACGGAGGGGACGAGGGGTATGAACGCCCGACACGAAGCTAGCCAGGCACCCGGTTTCATTACACTTCGCCGACTTGTAGGCCCCTGAGCTGTTACTAGACAATGTGTTCGGTGATGAAAGGCATCCCGCTGACCAAGGACTTCGCCAACGGCGGCGTCTCCTTCTGGTATCGGCAGATCGGCCTGCCCACGCGGCGGCCGGCGCTGCCGGGGCCACGTGACTACGACGTCGCCATCGTCGGCGGCGGCTACACCGGCCTGTGGACCGCGTACTACCTGAAGCGGGCCGAGCCCGGCCTGCGGATCGCGATCCTGGAGAAGGAGTTCGCCGGATTCGGGGCGTCGGGCCGCAACGGCGGGTGGCTGTCGGCCGAGTTCGCCGGGTCACGCAAGCGGCATGCCAGGGCGCGCGGGCGGCAGGCCATGATCGACCTGCAGCACGCCATGTTCCGGTCTGTCGACGAGGTCATCGAGGTGGCCCGCGCGGAGGGCATCGACGCCGACGTGCACAAGGGCGGGCTGATCCACGTCGCGACCAACCCGGCCCAGCGGCGGCGGCTGCGGGCCGGCGTCGCCGACCTGCGCGCGTGGGGGTACGGCGCGGACGACGTGCGGCTGATGGAACGTGACGAGCAGCGCGAACGGCTGCAGGTGGCGGGGGCGCTGGAGGCGTCGTACTCGCCGCACTGCGCCCGCATCCAGCCGGCCAAGCTCGCGGTCGGGCTGGCCGGCGTGGTGGCGGGGCTGGGGGTGGACATCTTCGAGGACACCACGGTCACCGAGATCCTGCCCAGGGACGCCGCTCGCGGCGGGCAGGCCGCCGCGCTCACCACGCGCGGCGTCGTCACGGCCGGCTACGTCATCCGCGCGACCGAAGGCTTCACCGCGAGCCTGACCGGCCAGCACCGCCAGTGGCTGCCGATGAACAGCTCCATGATCGTCACCGAGCCCCTGCCGCCGGACGTCTGGAAGCACATCGGCTGGCACGGCAGCGAACTGCTGGAGGACGAGGCACACGCCTACGTCTACGCGCAGCGCACGGCCGACGACCGGATCGCGATCGGCGGGCGGGGCGTGCCGTACCGGTACGGGTCGCGTACCGACGACCGGGGGGTCACCCAGGCGCAGACGGTCGCGCTGCTCTGGCGGATGCTGGTCAAGCTCTTCCCCGCCGCGGCCGACGCGCGGATCGAGCACGCCTGGTGCGGCGTGCTCGGGGTGCCGCGCGACTGGTGCTCGACGGTGCACCTCGACCACGCCGCCGGCCTCGGCTGGGCGGGCGGCTACGTGGGCAGCGGCGTCACCACGGCGAACCTGGCCGGCCGCACGCTGCGCGACCTGGTGCTGCGCCGCGACACCGCGCTGACGGGCCTGCCCTGGGTGGGGCGTCAGGTGCGGCAGTGGGAGCCCGAGCCGCTGCGGTGGACCGGGGTGCAGCTCATCTACACCCTCTTCAGGGCCGCCGACCGGCACGAGAACGAACGCGGCACGACCACCTCGGCCTACGCCCACCTGGCCAACCTGATCTCGGGCCGCTGAACGTCCCGCCCCGCACCGGCCCGGACCGGCGTGCGTTCAGCTCACCGGGCCGCCGCCGCCCTGCCACGGGTCGTAGTCGACCTCCAGCGCCTCCTGCTCGGGCCGCTCCTCCTCGGGCACGTGCTGGAGGTTGACCCGGATCCGGTACCACACGCTGCTGCGCCCGCGCATCCCGTCGACCAGCACGTCGGCGGGCTCCAGCCGGGCCGCGGCCTCGGGGTGGCGGGCCTTCCACCGCTCGAACCCGGCCATCGCCTCATCCTTGTGCTCGGCCTTGGCGATCTCGATCACCGGCATCGTCTGCCGCCTGCGCCCGCTGCCCTTGGGCGGCTTGGGCGCGGGGCCGAGCTCCTCGGCCAGGGCGAGCAGCCCGTCGAGCGAGCCGGGATGCAGGTCGAGATCCTCCCAGGGGTCGCCGAGCTCGGCCAGCCGCTCGGGCACGGTCTCGAGGGTGAACTCCTCGGGCCGGCACCCCGGCACCTCGTCCCAGGTCAGCGGGGTCGACACGCGGGCATCAGGCACCGCGCGCACCGAGTAGGCGGAGGCCACCGTGCGGTCGTAGGCATTCTGGTTGAAGTCGACGAACACGCCGTGCCGCTCCTCCTTCCACCAGCGGCTGGTGGCCAGGCCGGGGGCGCGCCGCTCGACCTCGCGGGCCACCGTCTCGGCGGCCTTGCGCACCTTCGCGAACGGCCAGCGCCGCTCGATCCGGGCGTAGACGTGGAACCCGCGCGATCCGGACGTCTTGGGCCAGGCGACCAGCCCGTGATCGGCCAGCACCTCGCGCGCCACCTGCGCCGTGGCCAGCACGTCGGCCCACCCGACGCCGGGCACGGGATCGAGGTCGATGCGCAGCTCGTCGGGCCTGGACAGGTCGTCGGAGCGTACCGGATGGGGGTTGAGGTCGACGCAGCCCAGGTTGACCACCCACACGAGCTGCGCCAGGTCGGTGCAGACGACCTCTTCGGCGCTGAGCCCCGACCGGTATTTGAGCTCGGCCACCTCGATCCAGTCGGGCCGCTTGGCCGGCGCCCGCTTCTGGAAGAACGCCTCCTGCTCGATGCCGTGCACGAACCGCTTGAGCACCATGGGCCGGCCGTGGACGCCGCGCAACGCCGCCTCGCCCACGCTCCGGTAGAACCGGAGCAGGTCGAGCTTGGTGTGGCCGGACTGCGGGAAGACCACCTTGCCGGGGCTGGTGATGGGGACCTCGCGCCCGGCGACCTCGATGATGTCAGGCATACGATCACGATACGCGCGGCCACCGACAATCTTGGGAAGCCGTACGCCGAGGTCAGGGGTTCTGGAAGGAGCCGTGCCTGCCCGCGCCCGCCGCGAAGCGGGCGGCCCCCTCGGAGGCGTCGGGCAGCGACACCAGGCCGTGCCGCAGCTCGTTCCGCATCGCCTCCGCCTCCGCCATCCCGTCCTGCTCCAGCGCCGCCATGCGGTCGCCGCGCAGGCACGCCTGCGGGAACGCGGCGATCCGCGCGGCCAGCTCCTCGGCGTGGGCGCGGGCGGTGCCGGTGGGGACGAGCCGGTTGGCCAGCCCCCACGCGTAGGCTTCCGGCCCTTCGACGGGCCGTCCGGTGAGGATCATGTCCATGGCGCGGGAGGAGCCGATGAGCCGCGGCAGCCGTACGGTGCCGCCGTCGATCAGCGGCACTCCCCACCTGCGGCAGAACACCCCGAACACGGCGTCCTCCTCGGCCACCCGCAGGTCGCACCAGAGCGCCAGCTCCAGCCCGCCGGCCACGGCGTGCCCGGCGACGGCGGCGATGACCGGCTTGCCCAGCCGCATCCTGGTCGGGCCCATCGGCCCGTCGCCCTCCTCGCCGACGTGGTTGTCGAGCGCCTTGAGGTCGGCGCCGGCGCAGAACGTGCCGCCCTCGCCCCACAGCACCGCCACGCCGGCGTCGGAGTCCTCGAAGTCCCTGAACGCCCCGGCCAGCGCGTCGGCGGTCTTGCGATCGACGGCGTTGCGCGCCTGCGGCCTGCTGAGCACCACCGTGGTGACGGGGCCGCGGCGTTCCACGCGTACGGTCATGAGATCCTCCTCGGGGAACCTGCCGAGCGTACGCTCTCATCCTCGCTCCGGCCAGTGACGCCGATCAGAGGCTGACCGCGCCCCCCATCAGCTCCTCGAACGGGTCCTCCGCCGGGCGGTCGATCCCGCGCAGCGGGCCCTGGTCGGCCAGGTGGGCCTCGGCGTACAGGCGGGCCACCAGGGACTTGCGCCCGTCGTCGAGCCCCCACGTGGCCTGGTCCTCCAGCAGCGCGGCGGCGTAGACGTCGGCCATGCTCTGGTTCGTCCGGCGCAGCATCCTCCAGCAGCCGGTCCACCGCGTCGGCCGCCACCATTTCCTGAATCTCCTACAGAAACCGCCCTATGGTGAGCGCGTGGAGAAAACGGCCATTGCCTACATCTGTGAGAGCTCTGGCGACCTGCGCGAGATACTCGACGATCCGGCCCCGCTCGACGCGGTCCTCGAACTTGCGCGGTCCGGCGACGCCGACCCCGACCGGATGAGGGCCGTGCTGGACACCCTGCACACCGCCCTGCAGCAGGCCGGTGACGTCATCGGCCTGTACGGCGGGACGGACCGGGGCGCGTTCACCGTCTCCTCGGGCGGGCTCGGCCCGGTGCGCCGTGCGGAGATCGTGTTCCACTGCCCGAAGGGACGCTGTTCCCGGATGGTGCAGCCGGATCCGGCCGCCACCGCACGTCCCCGCTGCACGCTGTTTGACGAGGACCTCGCCTGGACAGCGATATGACCGGCCTGCTCGCGGAGGTCGGCAAGAAGTTCGCCGAGCGCTGGCTGACTCTGCTGGTCCTGCCCGGCGCCCTGTACCTGTGCGCGGTGGCCGCCGCCCGCCACCTCGACGGCTTCGCCTTCGCTCCGCTGGTCAGCAAGGTCGGGGCGCTGTCCGCGCCGCGCGACAACGCCTCCGCGCTCCTCCAGCTGATCGTGTTCGCGGTCCTCGCGGCAGCTGCCGGGCTCGCCGCCTCCGCCGTCGGCTCGCTCGTCGAACGCCTGTGGCTGGCCGAGGACTGGCAGTCCTGGCCCCGCCCCCTGCGCCGTCTGGCCCTGCTCCGTGTGGGGGCCAGGCGCCGCCGCTGGGACGCCGACCACAACGCCGAGACCGCGATGCGCGAGCAGTACCTGCGCGGCCGGATCCCCGGCGGCACGCCCTCAGAGATCACCGACCTCGACCTTGAGCTGGCGCTGCGCAAGGTCATGGCGACCGCGCAGGAGCGCCCCGCCCGCCCTACGTGGATGGGCGACCGGGTGCAGGCCGTCGTCGCTCGCTACCGGGAGGAGTGCGGCCTCGACCTGCCGAGCGTCTGGCCGCATCTGTGGCTCGCGCTGCCCGACCAGGTCCGCGCCGAGATCAAGGAGGCCCGCGAGTCGGTCACCAGGGCGGCGGTGCTGGCCGGATGGGGCGTGCTGTACGCGGCGGTCGCCGTTCTGTGGTGGCCCGCATCCCTGCTCGTCGCCGGGCTGTTCGTGACCGCCCGGCAGCGGGGCCGCCGGGCGACGGAGGCATACGCCCTGCTGGTGGAGGCGGCGGCCCGACTGCACGCTCCCGAACTGGCCCGCGGCCTGGGTCTCGACCACAGCGGCCCGCTCGACGCGCAGACGGGGCAGGCGATGACCCTGCTCGTCCAGGGGCAGGCCCATCTGATCCCCTTGACGGTCGGCTGGCCGGGAACTCAGCAGCCGGAGTGAAGATGCGCCGCCCACAGTGACGGAAGAGCGGGGAGCCGGTCGAGCCGGGCGGCTAGTGCTGCCTGAGGCTCCGTCCGTGGACCGTCCCGCCCTGTCATGGTGTCCTCCCGTCGAGGTCTAGCCAAGGGGTGGAGCATGCGTGAAAGTACTCGGTGTGCCGGCCGACGCGTCCTTGCTGAGCCTAGTCGTCGGGCGCCCGCGCAGTCGGGTTCCCATGGCGGAAGGAGCGACGCGGGATCGTCCTACGCGCTGTACTCTGACGCCGCTTCGTCGACGGCGTCACCTACGCCTCCTGCACCCAGCACAGCGCGGAGCGCGCTTCCCCTGATCCCGAGGTGCGGACCGCCTTCGCCGGATTGTCCGGGCTTTCCAGGTGTTCGACGGCCGCTCGGATGGAAGCCTAGAGCAGAGCCGGGGTAGTGAAAGTGAAGAGCTCATGGGGAGTCGGGATGAGTAGACGTAACAGGGCTTTGGCCGCCCTTCGGCGGCGCCTGGAACAGACCGTGTCCCAGCAGAACGTACAGACACTGCTCAACGACGCCGCGCTGCGCGAGGCCAGTAAGCTCGCCCGTGTCATCGATGTGAACGCGGACATCGAAGCGGACCACGTGCTGGGGATATTCCACTGGCTGAGGTACCAGGCCCTGCCCATCGGCAGCGACAAGGAGGACCTTGACCGTGCAGTCTGGTACTTGGAGCCGGTCTACCGGGCTCAGCCCGAGGCAGTCCCCGAAGAACTGCACAGTGTCTACGAGCAGTTCGATCGGGAAGAGCAGGAACAACGGGCGTCTCAGGGTGGACTGGGCGGCAACGTTACGGCACTCCTCGAGGCCCTGATGGACAATGAGGGTGACGAGCATGAACAGGCTGCCCTCAGAGGTACCGCGCTGCTGCTCAGCTACCGGCAGAACGGCCAACTCCCGCTGCTGCGGGAGGCAGTGGACCTCTTCCGCAGCGCGGCCGCCGCCGTCCCTGACGATGATCCCGGCATGGCCACTCACCTGGCCAACCTCGGGGTTGCGTTACAGATGCTGTTCGAGCGGACCGGTGACACGGCCGTGCTGGCCGAGAAGGTGGCGTCTGGGCGCAAGGCGGTCGACGTTTCTCCTGCCGACGATCCCGAACTGGCAGGACGGCTGGACGACCTGGCCGAAGCGCTGCGGGAGTTGTCCGAGCGCACCGGCGACGCCAACCGGATGGCCGAGTCGGTAGACGTGGCACGGGCGGCGATCGCCGTCACTTCCAACGACCATCCCGACCGTCCCGCACGCCTGCTCCAGCTCGGGCTCGCGCTGCTGACTATCTTCGAGCGGACAGGTGACACTGACACACTGACCGAGTCGGTAGACCTTTCACGGCAGGCGGTGGCCGCAACACCCGAGAACGACACCGCCCTCGCAGCGCGGCTGTCCGGCCTCGGCATCACGCTGCTGCGACTGTACGAACGGACTGGTGAACTCGCCGTCCTTACCGAGGCGGTGC
This sequence comes from Nonomuraea maheshkhaliensis, assembly GCF_039529435.1. NCBI lineage: Bacteria > Bacillati > Actinomycetota > Actinomycetes > Streptosporangiales > Streptosporangiaceae > Nonomuraea > Nonomuraea maheshkhaliensis. The sequence goes on along the minus strand of NZ_BAAAMU010000036.1, from coordinate 41,422 downwards.
AGGCCGGGCGGGACGCGGTCGCCGCGACTCCCTCGGACCACGTCAAACGCGAGGTCATCGAATCCAACCTCGGCGTCGCTCTGTTCAGGCTCTTCGAGCGGACACAGGACAGCAACCATCTGGCCGAGGCGGTGCAAGCCGCGCGCGGGGCCCTCGCCGCCACGCCTGACCACCATCCCGCGCGCGCCAGGAACCTCACCCACCTCGCGATCGCCCTGCTGCAGCTCTCGGAGAGGACCGGCGATCCGGAGGGGCTGGCCGAAGCCATCCGGGTCGGCCGGGAGGCCGTGACCGTGAGCCGCGACGACGACCCGGATCTCTCCGGGCGGTTGACGAACCTCGGCGTCGCGCTCGAGGCATCCCTCGCCCTGGAGGAGAACGCCGAGCACCTGACGGAAGCCAGGCAGGCGTACCGGCGAGCGGGCAACAACACCGCCGCCGAGCCCATCGTCCGAATCATCGCCTTCCGGCAGTCCGCGCTCCTCGCCGGCCCCGACGACGCGGGCCGGCAGGAGGCGTTGACCGCGGTCGAAGAGGCCGTGGCGCTGCTGCCGCAGCTGACACCGCGCGCCCTGGCCCGGGGAGACCGGGAACACCGGTTGGAGGCTGTCGGCGCGCTGGCCGGAGTGGCCGCCGCGGTCTCCCTCGACGCGGGCCGCGCCGAGCGTGCGGCGGAGCTGCTGGAGGCAACCCGGGGAGTGCTCGTCGCCGACCTTGTCGACGCCCGCAGCAGCGACCTGGGCCAGCTGCGCTCGCGTGCCCCCGAACTGGCCGCGGCATTCGAGGACTTGCGGCATCGGCGGGAGGCACTTGACCGTCGCGACGCCGCGACCGCCGGGCGCGAGCTCACCGAGGCGCGCCGCGGCGCACAGGCCGAGTGGGCCCAACTGATCGGCCGAATCCGGGCCGTGGAGGGCTTCGCTGGATTCCTGGACACCCCGGACATCGGCGCGCTCACCGCCCAGGCAGCCGATGGGCCCATCGTCTACATCTTCGCCAACAGCGGGCAGCGCAGCGACGCAGTCATCCTCACCGGCGACCCCGGTCGGCCCGTTCGCACGGTCCGGCTCGGCCTGCTTACCGAGGAGGCGGCCGCCGCACAGGCCAACCGGCTACTGACCGCCTGCCGGGATACCGGCAACCCGGTGCTGCCCCTCGCGGCACGAATCACCGCACAGAAGACGATCCTCGACGTGCTGGCCTGGCTGTGGGACGTCGTCACCGAGCCGGTGCTGGCCGAGCTGGGCTACTTCGGCGCCGACCGGGACTGGCCGCGGGTATGGTGGTGCCCGGTCGGAGTCCTTGGTTACCTCCCACTGCACGCCGCCGGTCATCACGACGACCCATCGCGTACGGTGCTCGACCGGGTTGTCTCCTCGTACACCCCCACCGTGCGAGCCCTGGCCTACGCCCGCTCCCATCCGCCCCGCTCCGCCACCGGCACGGTCGTCATTGCCGTCCCCGACGCCCCCGGAACCCCGACGCTCAACGAAGTCGGCGCGGAGGCCGACACCGTGACGGCCTTCATTCCCGGCGCCCGGCGCCCGGCGCATCCTACCCGTGACCAGGTCCTCGCGGCTCTCGCCGCCTCCCCCATAGCCCACTTCGCCTGCCACGGCATTGCGAACTGGGCCGAGCCCGGCCGAAGCAGCCTGATCCTCTACGATCACCAGACTGCGCCGCTCACCGTCGCCGACATCAGCGCCCGCTACCTCAGCGGTGCCCTGGCCTACTTGTCCGCATGCGACACCACCGTCTCCAGTCCCACCCTCACCGACGAAGCCATCCACCTCACCGGCGCTTTCCACCTCGCCGGGTACCAGAGTGTCGTCGGCACCCTCTGGCCCATCGACGACCGAGCCGCCCACCAGCTCACCACCGATTTCTATCGTCACCTCACCCGCGACGGCACCGCCCCACCCGATACCGGCCGCACGGCCCACGCCCTGCACCAAGCCGTCCGTAACCAGCGCGCCCGCTATGGCGCGGCACCTACCCTGTGGGCGGCGTACACCCACACCGGCGTGTAGAGGAAGGCTGGGCGCAGTTCCTTGACCCTGCCGCCGTCTTCGACGAAGTCGTATGCACCGGAGCCCTCATTGCCCACCCGCGCGTGACGACTCGCGCGTTGCCAACTGAACGACGACCTCGTCGTGCGGCTAGGCGGCAGTGTGGCCTTGGGGTCTGTCCAGTAGACCGTACAGTCCCCGTGGCCTCGGTGCGATCTGCATGTTGTGCCCGAGCTGGGAGGAGAACGAGCACCTTGCGCGGGCGTTCCGCCGCGACGCCATGCGTCTTGATGCCGTTCTGCGATCCCTGCCCGGACCGCAACCACCTGACCTGCCAGAGGCGGCGTAGCCCGCTCGAGCGGCTTGGCACTACCCAGGCCGACCGCCTCTCCAAATGGTGACTCCAAGCAGTCAAAATCCTTTCCGTCTGCGCCCCACGTCCACACCGCGCTACTTTTCTGGCGGTACAGCGGCGGAACGGGGCCAGATTTGATGATCCAATCTCAGTTCGCGAAGGCTCCCGATACAAGAGCATCAAAATGCTCCAGGTCCTCCGCCGGGCGGTCGATCCCGCGCAGCGGGCCCTGGTCGGCCAGGTGGGCCTCGGCGTACAGGCGGGCCACCAGGGACTTGCGCCCGTCGTCGAGCCCCCACGTGGCCTGGTCCTCCAGCAGCGCGGCGGCGTAGACGTCGGCCATGAACTGCGCCAGCGGATAGAGCCGCTCCTCCGCCACCGAGTGCTCCAGCGCGGACCACGCCTCGATCGCCTTGGTCAGGTCGTCCACGCGCCCGCGCACCAGGTCGGAGGTGGCCAGCGCGCGCAGGTGGTCGAGGAAGGGCAGGTGGGCGCGTTCCTTGAGCATGGCGCGGCGCACGTCGAGGCAGAGGATGTTGTCGCCGCCCTCCCAGATCGGGTTGACCTGGGCGTCGCGCAGCAGCCGGGCCACCGGCCACTGCTCGATGTAGCCGTTGCCTCCGTGCACCTCGATGGCGTCGCTGGCCGCGGTCACGCCGAGCCGGGCGGTGCGCAGCTTGATCAGGGCGGGGGCCAGGCGCAGCCGGGGCCCGACGTGGCCGTCGAACACCAGCGCCTGCGCCGCCTCGACCTCGACGATCAGCTCGCCCAGCCGGCGCCGCATGAGCGGCTGTTCGATCAGCGGCCTGCCGAACGCCTCGCGCGAGCGGGCGTAGCAGATCGCCTCGACCAGGGCGCGCCTGGCCACGCCGAGGCCCATCATGGCCACGCCGAGCCGGGAGGCGTTGGTGAGCTTCATCATGGTGCCGAGGCCCGAACCCTCGCCGGAGCCGGTTCCTGCCAGCAGGAACGCCTCCGCCCGCTCGAACTCCACCTCGGCAGAGGCGACCGACCTGGTGCCGAGCTTGTCCTTGAGCCGGCGGATGCGCACGCCGTTGCGGCTGCCGTCGCGCCGCTCCCACAGGACGAGGAACGGCGCCACGGCCCCGCCCGGCATCCTGGCCAGCACCACGAACGCCGAGCCGTTGGCGTTGGAGGCGAACCACTTGAACCCGGACAACAGCCACGCGTCGCCCGCGGGCACCGCCTCGGTCTCCAGCGCGGCCAGGTCGGACCCGCCGCTGCGCTCGGTGAACATCTGAGCGGCCTCGCCGGAGTAGTAGCCGCTGGCGAAGATCTCCCGCACCCGATCGCGTACGTCCTCGGGCGCGTGCTTCTCGGCGAGGGAGACCACCATGTCCCCGCCCGTGCCGAGCGCGCAGCCCATGCCGATGTCGGCCTGATCGAGCAGGTACGTCCACGCGGCGCCGAGCGCGGCCGGATCGGCCCCGTGCGCCCTGGCCTGCGCGGCGAAGGAGGGCGAGGTGAAGTTCGCGCCCATCAGGGCCTGCCGGGCGGTGTGGAACGACGGCGGCATGACGACCTGGCTGATGTCCCTGCCCCACTTGTCGTACTTCTCCAGCCGCGGCGGGTTCCTGTCGGTCTCCTCGGCGCACTCGGCGACGAGCCCGCCCGTCAGCTCGCCCAGCGCGTCGAGGTGCGGCTCGGCCCAGGCGAGCCCGTCGCCCAGGTGGCGCCGCATGAGCAGGCGCAGGGTGGGGTCGCAGCGCCACCAGTTGCGACCGGCCGCGCCCTGGTAGCGCTCGGTGGCGTAGCGGTCGCTGCGCTCGCCGCGGTCGAAAGCTTCGATGAGATACCGGCCCATACCGCGAGTGTTACATATACTCGACACGCGATGGAAGAGCGTAATACCACACTGAGCGCGCGTTCCGCGGTGCTGAGCGCGCTGCTCGGCAGTCACCCGCCCCGCCTGCCGGCGCGCCACCTGGTGCGCATCGGCGCGCTGTTCGGCATCGCCGAGGGCACGGTCAGGGTGGCGTTGTCACGCATGCTGGCCGCGGGCGACCTGCTGCAATCCGACGGCCAGTACACGCTGTCGCAGCGGCTGGTCGAGCGTCAGGCCAGGCAGGACGAGAGCCGCGACCCGCACCCGAAGCCGTGGGACGGCACGTGGGAGGTGGCCGTGGTCACCGCGGAGCGCCGGGCTCCGGCCGAGCGGGCCGCGTTCCGGCACGCGATGCTCGCGCTGCGCCTGGCCGAACTGCGCGAGGGCACCTGGATGCGCCCGGCGAACCTGGCGCGGGCCTGGCCGGAGATCGTCACGGCGCAGTGCACGCTGATCGACGGCCGCCCGCACGACGACCCCACGCCCCTGCTGTGGGACCTGGACGGCTGGGCGAGCGAGGCACGCCGGCTGGAACGCGCACTCGGCCGGGCCGAGGGGCTGGCCGAGGGGTTCCTCGTCTCGGCCGCGGTGCTGCGCCACCTGCTGGCCGACCCGCTCCTGCCGCGCGAACTGCTGCCGGACGGCTGGCCCGGTGCCGAGCTGCGGGCGGTCTACGACGACTTCGACCGCCGTTACCGCGAGGTCCTGCGCCACCACCTCGACGGCTGAGAGCCTTCAGAGGCTCACGCCGAAGATCGTGCGCTTGTTCCTGAACTCGGTGACGCTCCACAACTTGCTCTCCTGCACGGCCAGGTCTTCAGGACCGATCGGGAACGGCCTGGTGCGCAGGGTCTGGCCCTCGTAGACGAGCAGTTTGCCGTTGGTGGTGGCGTTGGCCGCCTGGCTCAGGTACCACTTCCCGCCCCGTGACGTGGCTCCCTGGATCTTGGGGTGGCCCATGACGAAGGCGTCGACCGGCGCGCCGCCCGCCAGGTCGAGGTCCCAGCGCCCCACCCAGCCGCCGGGGTCGTTCTCCCGGTACTCGCCGCTGATGAGGCGCGGCGTGGCGCCGCTGCGGTCGATCGAGACGAACGAGAAGCGCGGCCCGGCCTGCGCCACCTTCCAGAAGTCGGTCTGGGGGATGACGTAGCGGTAGCCGAAGGCGTGCAGCTTGCCCCCGTGCCTGCCGACGCGCTGCGGGTCGCCCAGGTCGTTCTGGACCGTACGCAGGTCGAGCACGTTGTTCAGGTCGAAGACGCGCAGGCCGCGCGTGGTGTCGGCGACGTAGAGCAGGTCGCCGTGGCAGGCGATGCCGCCCGCGTGGATGTCGATCGGCCCGTACGCCCCGTCCGGCTTGGCCTGCACCAGCAGCGCGTGCCGGTACTTGAGCGTGCGCGGGCTGACGAACGACAGCCTGATGCCGCGTTCGCCGGCCTCCGGCTTGAAGTACCAGCTCACCAGGAACGACGGCACCCCCATCCCGCCGGAGTCATCGCTGCCGGTCAGGCCCTGGGGGTACCAGTCGGCGCTCTGCTGGTCGCCGTCGTCGAAGGAGTACCACTCGGCCGGTCTGGGGTTCATCGAGCCCATCGTCGCGCTCGCGCCCTTGCGTCTCATCGCCCGGTTGGCCGCCGCGAGCACCGCTTCGACGGAGGTGCTCCCGATATCGCTCGCCAGCTTGGCCGCCCCATCCGCCAGGTCGCCCGTCGCCCGATTCAGCACAAAGGCTGCCTTGTCGGTAGGAACCATGCCCGATGCCGCCATATCTTCCTCACCTTTTTCCGTCTCTTGACCAGTCTGACGGAAAAAGGGCGACCAAGGTTTGCGATCACTTCCACAAATGCACAGGAGAACCTGTCAGAGCCAGCTCCCGATAGCGCCGCACGAGCCGCCCGCGGTCGCCGCCGAACCGCTCCAGCGCCTCCCGCTGCCAGACCGACCCGGTCCGCCGCGTACGGGTGCGCTGCGCGATCACGCCCAGCGCCCGGTCCGCGTCGCCCGGCGTCACCCCGGCTCCGAGCAGCCCTTCCCGCGCCTCGGGCAGCAGCGACAGCACCAGCTCCGCCGCGTCGAACTCGCCCTCCCTGCCGGGCCAGGCCAGCTTGGCGTCCAGTCCGTGCATGGCCGCGCGATAGAAGTTCTGGTACGCCTGCGCGAACTGGTAGCCGGTCAGGTCCCGCTCCGCCTGCGACAACGTCAGCCCCAGCAGGAAGGCCGTGTTCGCCGCCATGTCCGCGCACGAGGGCCCCGCGGGCAGCGCCCGCATCTCGATCCGCAGGTGGCCGCCGTCGGCGGGGTCGTAGACGGGGCGGTTCCACTGCCAGATCGTGCCCTGGTGCAGCCGGAGCTCCGGCACCTCGTGCGGCCGCGCGTCCTCGGTGAGGTCGGGCAGGATCGGGTCGTAGTCCTTCACGTAGCGTTCGAACAACTCGTGGGCGCCCTCGTACACCCAGTCGGAGCCGAACGTCACCCGCCCGTCCCTGCGCTCGAGCCGCTGCACGTCACGGTCGTCGGCGGCCTCCTCCATCAGCGCGATCCGCGTCTCCTCCCACAACGACCGGCCCAGGAAGAACGGCGAGTTGCCGCACGCCGCCAGCACCGGCCCGATGGCCAGCTGCGCGGCGTTGAACATCCGGGCGAAACGCTCAGGAGGCGTGCGTACGTGCACCTGCCACGAGGTGTTGGCGCTTTCGAGGATCACGTCCTCGACCGACAGCTCCAGATCCTCGATCTTGACCAGGAACGGCTCCAGTCGCAGCCGCCTGACGCCCCTGCTCATGGCCCGGTAGCGGTTCTGGTCGCTCATCGCGCCCCGCGTGAAGTCCTCGGTGTCGAGCGTGGGCAGGATGCCGATGGGCACCGCTCCCCCGTCCGCCACCGCCGCGTCCACCCTGGCGATCGTCTCCTGCACCTCGCCGCTCAGCGTCTCGAAGGGCCTGCCCGCCAGGGGTGTGGGGGTCAGGTTCACCTCGATGTTGAAGCGGCCCAGCTCCAGCACGACGCGGGGGTCGCCGAGGGCCTCGCGCACCTGGCTGTTGCGCGGCAGGGGCCGGCCCTCCTCGTCGACCAGGAACAGTTCGAGCTCGGCCCCGATCGTGGTCGGGCCCTGGCCGAAGCCCGGGGTGTCGAGCAGTTCGCGCAGCACCCCGAGCTGCTCGTGGATGCGGTCAGCGAAGCGGGCGTACTCCGCCTCGGTGAAGCGCTCCTTATCCAGATCTCTTCCCATCACCCCCCTCTGTCCTTTTTCCCGTTCTTGACACATCACCAGGCGACCACGCCGTCCTCGTACACATGGGTCCCTGTGGGCCCGTCCGCGTCGATGGTCGCGAACCGTACGACGACCGCCGCGCCCTGCTCCGGCGTGAGCACACCCGTGTTCTCGTTCAGGTCGGTGGCGCAGTAGCCGGGGGAGACGGCGTTCACCTTGATCGGGGTGTCCTCCAGCTCCTTGGCGTAGCAGACGGTGATCATGTTGAGCGCGGTCTTGGAGGAGTTGTAGGGCAGGTGGTTGAACGAACGGAAGGGGGTGGCCGGGTCCACCGCGATGGCCAGCGAGCCGAGCTCGCTCGACAGGTTCACGATCCGGCCGGACGCGGACCGGCGCAGCAGCGGCAGCATGGCGTTGGTCACGGTGACGACGCCGAACACGTTCGTCTCGTAGACCTCCTTGACCTGCGCGGTCGTGAGCGCGCTGGGCTGCAGCGCGGTCATCCCGCCGCCGATCCCGGCGTTGTTGACCAGGATGTCGAGCCGGCCGTACTCGGCCTCGACCCACTTCGCGGCGGCGGTCACGCTCGCCTCGTCGGTCACGTCGAGGTGGACGTACGGCAGCCCGAGCCGCCCGGCCGCGGCCCGGCCGCGTTCCTCGTCGCGCGCCGCCACGACGGCGGTGACGCCCTGCCCGGCCAGCAGCCGCGCGGTCTCGTATCCGATTCCCTTGTTGGCACCCGTGATGAGAGCGATTTTCGTCATGTCTCCACGTTCGCCCAGGTCAGGGCTCTAGGAGGAGAGGCCTGGGGAGGCTGGTATCAACGGTGCCACCCTCGCCGCCGTCCCATCACGGAGGATGGAGCCATGAACCGCGACGAACTGGCCGAATTCCTGCGCGCCCGGCGCGCCCGCGTCACGCCCGCCGACGTGGGGCTGCCGGGCGGGGACCGCCGCCGCACGCCCGGCCTGCGCCGGCAGGAGGTCGCGCAGCTCGCGGGCATGTCGATCGACTACTACATCCGCCTGGAGCAGGCCAGGGGCCCGCACCCCTCGCGGCAGGTGCTCGGCGCGCTGGCCAGAGCGCTGCTGCTGAGCCAGGACGAGCGCACGCACCTGTTCCACCTGGCGGGCCAGCCGCTCGAACCCGCGCGCATCAGGGACGACGTGCCGACGAGCGTCATGCACCTGATCACGTTCCTGGAGGAGGTGCCCGCGTACGTCGTGAACGCCCGCGGCGACATCCGCGCCTGGAACCCCATGGCCGACGCCCTCATGGGCGGACTGAACGCCCTGCCGCCCGAGCAGCTCAACGTCATCCGCTGGGTCTTCCTGTCCCCCCAGATCGCCGAGCACCTCAGCGACGAGGAGAAGGGCCGCTTCGCCCGAGCCTCGGTCGCCGACCTGCGCGTCTCCGCCGGCCGCTACCCCGGCGACCGCGCGCTCCAGGAGCTCGTGGCCGAGATGCACGCGCTCAGCCCGGAGTTCGCCGAGCTGTGGGCCCAGCACGACGTGGAGATCCGCCGCGAACAGCGCAAGCAGATCATCCATCCGGCGGTCGGCGTCATCGACACGATCTGCCAGGTCATGCTCGTGCCCGACCGCGACGACCTGCGTCTCGTGCTCTACACCACCGAACCCGGCTCGCCGTCGCACCGGGCCTTGCGCGAGCTGCGGCAATTGACTCTAAGCTCATGAGATGCGAGCGGTTGCCTTTGACATCTTCGGTGGAGAGCTCGACGTGCGCGAGCTGCCCGATCCTTCCCCGTCCCCGCACGGGGCGGTGATCAGGGTCGAGGCGACCGGCCTGTGCCGGTCCGACTGGCACGGCTGGCAGGGCCACGACTCCGACATCAAGGTCCTGCCGCACGTTCCCGGGCACGAGCTGGCCGGCGTCGTCGAGGCGGTCGGCTCCGACGTGCGCGGCTGGCTGCCAGGAGCGCGCGTGACCGTGCCGTTCATCTGCGCCTGCGGCACCTGTCCCTCCTGCGCCACCGGCGAGCAGCAGGTCTGCGAGCGGCAGACGCAGCCCGGCTTCACCCACTGGGGCTCCTTCGCCGACTACGTCGCCATCGACCACGCCGACGTCAACCTGATCGCCGTCCCCGAGGACATGGCGTACGCCACCGCCGCCGGGCTCGGCTGCCGCTTCGCCACCGCCTTCCGCGCCGTGGCGCAGGTCGGCGAGGTGCGTCCCGGCGAATGGGTGGCCGTGCACGGGTGCGGCGGCGTGGGCCTGTCGGCCGTCATGATCGCCACGGCGGCCGGCGCGCGGGTGGTCGCGGTCGACATCAGCACCGACGCGCTCCACCTGGCCGAGCTGGCCGGCGCCACCCACTTCGTCAACGGCTCGGCCGGAGACGCCGCCGCCCAGGTCAGAGAGCTGACCAGGGGTGGGGCCCACGTGTCGATCGACGCGCTGGGCAGTCCGCAGACCTGCGCGGCCTCGGTCGAGAGCCTGCGCCGCCGGGGGCGTCACGTGCAGGTCGGGCTGCTGCCTGGCGGCGCGACGCCGGTGCCGATGGACCGGGTGATCGGCCACGAGCTGCGGCTGCTGGGCAGCCACGGCATGGCCGCGCACGCGTACCCGCCGATGCTGGAGATGATCAGGGCCGGGATCCTCCACCCCGACCAGCTCGTCACCCGCACGATCGGGCTCGCCGACGCCGGCAAGGCGCTGGCCTCGATCGGCTCGGTGCCGGGCGTCACGATGATCACTCCTCGGAGCGCACCCGGAGCGTCCTGACCACCAGCGCCAGCGCGGTGTGATGGACCACGAGCAGCACCAGCTCGATCCTGCCCGCCTCGTCGTAGCGGTCGCACAGCGCCGCCCACGTCGCGTCGGTCAGGTCGCCGGCGTAGTGCAGGTCGTCGGCCACCTGGAGGACGAGCTGGTCCTCGACCGACCACAGGGCGTCGGGCCGGCGTACCAGCTCGATCTCCAGGGCCGACAGGCCCTTTTCCCTGGCCCGCCGGGCGTGGCGGTTCCACTCGTACTCGCTGCCGGAGTGGTGGGCCGTGCGCAGGACGGCCAGCTCGCGATCGCGGTCGGGCAGCGTGCCGTCCTGGAGCGCGGCGTCGAAGCGGCGCCAGGGTTCGTACAGGAGCGGGTGCCTGGCCAGGGTGGCGAACACGTTGTACGGGCTGGACTTCGTGAAGTCGTCCCGTTCCCCGGGGGGAAGGGGCCGCACGCGGGGCTTCATGGTCGCCAGCATCTCCCGAGCGGACGCCCCCGGCCAGCCGCCGGATTCGTCCTCATAAGGTGTGCACCATGGACTACACGCGACTCGGTGACACAGGTTTGAAGGTCTCGCGGATCTGCCTCGGCATGATGAGCTACGGCGACCCCGCGAAACAGGACTGGGCGCTGCCGCGGCAGGACGCCGAGCCCCTCGTCCGCAGGGCGGCCGAGGCCGGCGTGACGTTCTTCGACACCGCCGACGTCTACAGCGCGGGCGCGAGCGAGGTCGTGACCGGCGAGACGCTGCGGGAGGTCTTCCCGCGCCGCGAGGACTACGTGCTGGCCACCAAGGTGTACTTCCCGATGGGCCGGGGCGCCAACGACCGCGGGCTGTCGCGCAAGCACATCCACGCCGCCATCGACGCCTCGCTCAAGCGGCTCGGCACCGACTACGTGGACCTCTACCAGATCCACCGCTGGGACGACGAGACGCCCATCGAGGAGACCATGGAGGCGCTGCACGACGTGGTCAGGGCCGGCAAGGCCCGCTACCTGGGCGCTTCGAGCATGTGGGGCTGGCAGTTCGCCAAGGCGCAGCACGTGGCGCAGGTCAACGGCTGGACGAGGTTCGTCTCGATGCAGCCCCACTACAACCTGCTCTACCGCGAGGAGGAGCGCGAGATGCTGCCGCTCTGCGCCGACCAGGGCGTGGGCGTGATCCCGTGGAGCCCGCTGGCGCGCGGCGTGCTGGCCAGGGCGGGCTCCCCCGCCGCGACGACCAGGACGGGGTCGGACGGGCGCATCGACTACCTGTACGACCCGGAGAACGATCAGCAGATCGTCGACCGCGTCGCCAAGGTGGCCGCCGACCGGGCGCTGCCCGCCGCGCGGATCGCGCTGGCCTGGGTGCTGCACCGGCCCGGCATCACGGCGCCGATCGTGGGGGCCACGAAGGAGCGGCACGTGGACGACGCGGTGGCGGCCGTTTCGGTGTCGCTGACGCAGGAGGAGATCTCCTTCCTGGAGGCGCCGTACCGGGCGCGCGAGGTGCGCTTCTGACCCGGGCCCGTCAGGGATCATTTGTCGGAGCGGGCCCCTAAGGTATGGGTCATGCGGGCAAATGAGGAGGCGGCGGCGGCGCTGCAGGAATACGCGGAGCTGTTCGCGCTCTGCGGCGGCGACGCCTTCCGGGTTCGGAGCTATCAGAAGGCGGCCAAGGCGATCGCCGGGTTCCCCGACGACATCTCGGTCGTCGACGTGCGCGGCGTCCCCGGCGTGGGCGAGGCGATCGCCAAGAAGATGGAGGAGTTCCTGCAGCGCGGGAGCTTCCGCCAGCTCGACGACCTGCGCGGCCGTGTGCCCGACGGCGTGCGGCGGCTGACCAGGGTGCCCTCGCTCGGCCCCAAGACGGCGATCATGCTGTTCGAGGACTACGGCATCGACTCGACCGCGGCGCTGAGCGAGGCGATCACCTCCGGCCGCCTCGACGGGGTCAAGGGCCTCGGCCCGAAGACCCTGGCCAACCTGCTCAAGGGCATCGAGCAGCTGGAGCAGTCGGGCCGCCGGGTCCACATCGGCGTCGCCATGTCCCTGGCCGAGCAGGTGATGGGGTCGCTGAAGGCCGAGCGCATCGCCTACGCGGGCTCGCTGCGGCGGATGAAGGACACGATCGGCGACATCGACATCCTCGCCGTGGCGCCCGAGTCCATCATGGACGACTTCCGCGCCCAGCCCTACGTCGCCGAGGTCATCGCCTCCGGCGACAAGAAGACCTCGATCCGCACCACGTCCGGCATGCAGGTCGACCTGCGGGTGGTGCCCGCCGGTTCGTGGGGCGCGGCGATGCAGTACTTCACCGGCTCCAAGGAGCACAACGTCGCCATCAGGGAGATGGCGGTCAAGAAGGGCTGGAAGCTGTCCGAGTACGGGCTCTTCGAGGGCGACCGGGTGATCGCCGCCGAGTCCGAGGAGGACATCTACGAGGCGCTCGGCATGCGGTTCGTGCCGCCGCCGATGCGCGAGGACGGCGGCGAGGTCAAGGCGGCGCTGGCCGGATCGCTACCGGTCTTGGTGGAGCTGGCCGACCTCAAGGGCGACCTGCACACCCACACCGACCTGACCGACGGCATCGCCTCGCTGGAGGACATGGTCGCCGCCGGCGCCGCCCGCGGCTACTCCTACTACGCGGTCACCGACCACGCGCCCGACCTGGCCATGCAGCGGATGACCCTGGACAAGGCGCTGGAGCAGCGGGCCAGGGTGGCCGAGTTGCAGGCGCGCCACCCCGGCATGCGCCTGCTGCACGGCAGCGAGCTCAACATCGCTCCCGACGGCTCGGTCGACTGGCCGGGCGAGATCCTGCGGGAGTTCGACGTCTGCGTGGCCTCGGTCCACTCCCACTTCGGCATGCCGCGCGACGAGATGACCCGCCGCTTCATCGCCGCCTGCGAGAATCCGTACGTCGACATCATCGGCCACCCCACGACCCGCAAGATCGGCAAGCGCGAGCCGGTGGACGCCGACTGGGAGGCCGTCTTCCGCGCCGCCGCCAGGACCGGCACCGCCATGGAGATCGACTCCTACCCCGACCGCTCCGACCTGCCCGCCGACCTGGTGCGGCTGGCCAAGCACCATGGGGTGAAGTTTTCGATCGACAGCGACTCGCACGCGATCCCGCACCTGGCGAACCAGCGGTTCGGGGTGGGGATCGCGCAGCGGGCCTGGCTGACCACGGACGACGTGATCAACACCTGGCCGCTGGAGCGGCTGCTGGCCTTCCTCGGCCGCTGACGCAGCCGGCCGCGAGCGGCCTCTCCGCCGCCGGCGTCCTGGGGCACGGGCTTCTTGGGCACGGGCTTCTGGGGCACGGGCTTCTGGGGCGTCGGCGCATGTGCGGGCTCGCCGCCGCCATGTCTTCACGCGCCCGTTGACGTTGCGCCCTCAATAACGTTAATCTTAATAACGTTATGAGATTTAACGACAATGCGTTCGGTGGCGACCTGGGCGAGGGTCCCCCCGAGGAGCTGGCGCGCTCGACCGGTTTCCTGCTGTCGTGGGTCGCCGCCAGAGCCGGTGAGCAGTACGAGGAGGTGCTGGCCGAGATAGGACTCAAGGCGCTTCACCTCGGTGTGCTGACGCAGCTCCAGAGCGGCCCGCTGGTCCAGTCGCGGCTCAGCGAGCGGCTGAGTGTGTTCAAACCCGTGATGGTGACGCTGGTCAACGAACTGGAGGCCATGGGCCTGGCAGAGCGGCGTCCCCACCCGCGCGACCGGCGTGCCGTGGAGGTGCACCTTCTGCCGGCGGGCGTGCGGAAGATCCGGGACGCCGAACAGGTCAGCGAACGCATCTCGGGCGAGTTCTTCGGCCCGCTGACGCCTGAGGAACGGCAGACCCTGCACGCCCTGCTCGCCAAGCTCGCCGGCGGCGCGGCCACCGGCAGCCGGAAGGAACCTTGATGAACGCCTCGGCCGACACCCGCACCCACGAGCCAGGCGCGGCTCGCTCGCGTTTCTGGCCGGTCGGGCTGCTCTTCGTCCTCGTTCCCGTGCTCATCGGGCAGATTCCCGGCGCACTCGCCTTCGCGCTCAACCCCGAGGTCGCCACCGATCTCGGGATGACCCAGATCCCCGTGCCCGCGGGGGTCTTCATCGCGGTCTGGCTCGTGATCAAAGCCGGCATGGGAATCGCGGCCTGGCAGCTCTGGCGCCGGGCACCACGCGGAAGCGACGTCACCGTACCCCTGACCGTGCTGATCGCCGGCTATCTGCAGACCGCCCTCTTCTGGCTGGCCGACGGCCTGCGCTCCGTCGCCGTCACCGATGCGACCGGCCTCCTGCTCGCCGCCGCCACCGTGGTGGTGTTCTTCCGCTACTCGGCCTCTGCGGCTCGCTGGCTGCTGCCCTGGCTGTTCTGGATGCCGATCACGCTGGCCATCAAGATCGCGGCGATCGCCGGCCTCTTCTCCGCGTAACGGGCCCTGTGGTCCGGTCGACATCGTCCGCCGAAGTCGTGGCGGCGCTGCGGGCACCGTGCTTGCCCGGGGTGATGAAGGCGAAGGCGAGGGCGGCTCCGACGGCGCCGTGCGGGGCGGCCGGCGCCGTCACGGGAGGCGGCGTTTGTGCAGGCCCGTGAGTCGTACCAAGGCCGCGAGCCCGTCCGCGCTCCCCGGCCAATGACGTTCCACCACCGCCGGCCCCGCCTTCCGTACGACCGACCGCAGCACGGCTGCGACCACGATGGCGTCGTCGGCGTACCCGAGGACGGGGATGAAGTCGGGGATCAGGTCGATCGGAGAGGCGAGATAGACCAGCAGCAGCCACAGCCGGACCCGTACGCCGCGAGGAAGTGCCCGGTCGGCGGCCAGCCGCCGGACGAGTCGCAACATGTCGGGCAGGAGCCGGAGCGACTCCCGCAACAGACCGCCACGGGGCCGCACGGCGACGAGCGCGACCACCAGCGCCGCCCACGTCGCGACCAGCGCGACCGCCGCACCGATCACCAGGTCCCACCACCACGTCCCGGTCACGTTCCTCCTCGTCCGGCACACCCATTCGCCACCCATCCGGCCTGGTCCGACCCATCATCCGACCTCGTCGGCAACCCGCGTCCGGCCTCGCAGGGACAGCCCCGTCCGACAGCCCCGTCCGACGGGCCCGTCGGACGGCGGCCTGGCGTCGCGCAGCACACCGTCGCGCAGGACCCCGGAGAGCAGGACCCCAGAAGCAGGCACAGCCGCCCTCTCAACCGTCAGCATGACAACCCGTGGGCTGATGCGCCCGGCCCCGCCATACGAAATAGTGTTCCCACCACCCACCCTCGCCCAAGGAGATCCCGAGCAAGATGCACCGGCCCCTGCGGATGAAGTCGCGCAAGCTGTGGGCGCGGCTCCTCGCGATTCTGGCAGCGCTGCTCGTGACCGCCGTCGCCGGGGTGGCCCTGGCCTTCCCGTCCCTGGCTTCGACGTTCTGCCCCGGCTGCTACGGCCTGACGGAGCTGGAGGAGTCCGTCTACACCGAAGCCGGCCTGTCCGGCGCGCGGCAGGCGCAGGTGAGACAGACGGTCCAGCAGGCCCGCCGCCTCGTCGCCGGCTTCTACGGCACCCGGCGCAGCTCTCCCACCGTGCTCGCCTGCCTGACCGAGAGCTGCTACAAGCGCATCGGCGGCGGCGGGGAGCGCGGCATAGCGGTGCTCAACCGATCGGTACTGCTCTCCCCCAAGGGCATAGACCCGGTGATCGCCGCGCACGAGATGTCCCACGTCGAGCTGCACACCCGCCTCACGTCCGGAGCCGAAGTCCCGCAGTGGTTCGACGAGGGCCTCGCGGTGGTGGTCGCCGACGACCCCCGCTACCTCGCCCCGAAGCCAGCCTCGGGGACGGCCCTGAAGACGGCCCCGGAGACGGCCCCGCAGACCGCCCCGCAGATGACCTCCGGCCGCTGCTTGGTGGCACCTTCGACTCCGCTCCCTCAGACACTCGACGAGTGGCTGAACGCCGCGTCCAAGGACGTGACGATGTATGCGAAATCCGCCTGCCAGGTGAGCCGCTGGCTGGCAGCCAACAATGGCCGCAAGGGCCTCCTCACGCTGATCGACAACCTCAACGCCGGTCGCCCGTTCCCGTTGTCCGCCAATCCGGCCTGACCCTGCCGACCGACCGTGGCGGGGTTGGCCCGGGCCCGGAGCCGGGTAGAGGCTGCGGGACGGCTCGGACGGCCCGGATCCCTGTTGGAACGTTCCCGTACAGCTGAGACAGGTTTCGGCAATGGGGTCGCCACCACGCAGGGCGAGGAGATTAAATGGTTTCCAGGTAGGAAATAGGTATAACGAGGTGATGCTCTCATGAAGCAAGCCACGGCGGCGATCATCAAGCCGTTGCCCGACCACCTGTTCAGGGTCCACGGCAACAGCGCGGAGATGCGCTGGGAGTCGATGGCGGGACTGGGGTACCACACCCCGAACGACCGGTTCTTCGTGCGCAATCACACCTTCACCCCGCTCATCGACGCCACCACCTGGCGACTGAACGTCCATGGGGCCGGCGTACGCCGTCCGCGCGCGTTCAGCTACGAAGAGCTGCGGGAGATGCCGTCCCGCACGTACGACGTGGCGATCGAATGTGCGGGCAACGGGCGGCGCTTCTACCGGACCCAGCAGCACGACGGAGCACCCGGCACCCAGTGGGGGCTCGGCGCGATCGGGGTCGCCCGGTGGCGGGGCGTCCCGCTGCGCCATCTCCTCGACGAAGTGGGCGCGCTGCCCGGCGCGGTCGACGTGCTGCCCACCGGGCTCGACGCGCCGTTCGAGGACCACGGCCATGTCCGCAGGCCGCTCCCCCTCGACAAGGCCATGCGCGACGTGCTCGTCGCCTATGAGATGAACGGCGAACCACTGCCGCCCGATCATGGATTTCCGGTGCGACTGGTGGTGCCGGGATGGGTGGGAATAGCGTCGATAAAATGGCTCGGCGACATAGAAGTTTCAACAACAGAGCTCTTCACACCATGGAACTCGGTCTTTTACCCGGACGTCACCACCCAGCCGGTCAAGAGCGCATTCGAGCTCGAATGGAACGCGCGCCTGCCCATCGGGAGCCCACGCGTCCTGCGCGGCCGCTCCTGGTCGGGACGCGGCCGGATCGTACGCGTGGAGGTCAGCCTCGACGGCGGACTGACCTGGCGCCAGGCGGAACACCACGGACAACACCTGGTCAGCGCCTGGCTGCCCTGGCACGTCGAATGGGCTCCGCAGCGTACGGGCACGCGACTGCTCATGGCGCGCGCCACCGACGAGACCGGCGCCACCCAGCCCCTCACCATCCCGCGCCATCCGTTCGGCTACCACTTCGACGCCGTCGTCCAACATCCCATTCATGTCGTCAATGGATAGGAAATTCTCACCCATCCGAGCTGAGCTGGCGATTCACGAAAGGCTGGTTCGGCGCACCTGAATTCATCTGAAAGACTCGCGCAGAAACCTTCCGGAAATCCCCTTGTGTGAAGCTGCCCACATCAAGGGAAAGGAGAGCCGATGCGCCAGCTGACCGCACTCGACGCCCAGTTCCTCAATGTCGAGACGACCACGACCGCCGCGCACGTGGCCGGTCTCGCGCTGCTCGACTCGGCTGACGGCTCGGTCAACAGAGCCGCCCTGGCGGAGCTGCTGCTGGACCGCCTCCACCTCTCCCCCGCGCTCAGCCTGCGCCTGGTGGAGGTGCCCCTGGGACTCGACCACCCGTACTGGGCGGCCGATCCCGACTTCGACCTCGCCAACCACCTGTTCGAAACCAGGCTGCCCGAGCCCGGAGACGACTGGCGGCTCGCCGACACCGTGGCCGAACTCCACGCCCGCCGGCTCGACCGTGCGCATCCGCTGTGGGAGATGCACCTGATCACCGGCCTGACGGACGGAAAGGTAGCCGTCTACACGAAGGTGCACCACGCCGCCATCGACGGCGTCTCAGGCGCCGAGACCCTCGCCACTCTCCTCGACCTGACCCCCGACGGCCACCTCACCCGCCGGCACATCCCCACGACGACAACGACCCCACGGCCGCAGCGCCCCGCCCACCCTCGGACTCAACACCCCGCCAACCCTCAAACCCTGCCCTCCCCCCAACCTCCCAGTGACCTCTCTCCCGCGAACCGGCGCACCGACACCCACCCGACCGCCGCCGACCCCCCCGCCGGCATCCACCCCTCAGGCCACCCCGCAGGCCACTCCGCTCCACCCGCCGACGCCCGTCCCATCAGCTCCGAGTCGCCGGCCGGCGCGGAGCCCGCAGTCCTCGCGGGCCCGTCCTCCGAGGTGGGCGCTACGGGCGGCGGGTCGACGGGTGGTTCTCCGTCACCCGAGGACGGCCCGCCGGGGATGATCAAGATGCTGGCCGGAGCCGCCGTCCGTGGCGTGACCCATCCCGTACGCGCCCTCCAGTCGGCCGTCAGAGCGGCGGAAGATCTGGACGCCATCCCTGTGGCCGCGAGTCTCCCCGGCGCGAAGCTGATCGCCAAGGCCGCGCGGGTGGTCGCCGGCGACGGGCACCACCGTCCCGGCCTGCCCAGCCTCGCCGTCCCGCGGACCCCGTTCAACGGCCCCATCAGCGCCCGCCGCCACCTCTCCTTCGGCTCGCTGTCGCTCAAGGACGTCAAGAACGTCGCCAAGGCCAACGGCGTGAGCGTCAACGACGTCGTCATGACCCTGTGCACGTCGGCCCTGCGTTCGTGGTTGCGCGAGCGGGACGCGCTGCCCGAGACGCCGCTGATCGTGGCCGTGCCGGTGGCGGTACGGCGGGCCGAGGCGAAAGACCTGGCCGGCAACCAGATCTCCACCATGGTGGCGCCCCTGCCCACGAACATCGCGGACGCCAAAGAGCGGCTGCAGGCCGTCGGGAACGCCATGGGCCAGGCCAAGCGGCGGTTCGCACGGGCGCCGGCCACCTGGCTGAGCGAGCTGTGCTCGGTGCTGCCCGCCCCGGTCACCAGCCTGGCCACGCCGGCGATCTTCCGGCTGGCGGGGATGGCCTTCCCGCCGATCAACCTCATCATCAGCAACGTCCCCGGCCCGCAGTTCCCGCTCTATCTGTGCGGCGGCAGGGTTCTGTCCTACTACCCGCTGTCGGTGCTCACCGACATGAGCGGCGGCCTCAACATCACCTGCTTCTCGTACGACGGCATGCTCGACTTCGGCATCGTGGCCTGCCCCGAGCGCGTGAACGACGTTTGGGGCCTGCTGGCGCACCTGCGTACGGCGCTCGATGAGCTGTTGGACGAGCGAGTGAGCGATGAGTTCCGCGACGGCGCCGAGGTCGCGCTGGTGACCGGTCAGCCGGCATAGGACTCCCGCGGGTGAAGGCAGGACGGCGGCGAACCCGGCGTCTCGGATCACGGGTGACCACCCCGGCCGCCTCCACCACCACCGTCACTTCCCACCTGACAGCCTTGCCATGGGGCGTCCCCGCTGACACCTCCCGTCCTGCTCACGGCGACCGTCTCGCTCGGGTGCGCGCTCCCAATCTGAACGACCCCGCCCTGATCCGGCCAGAGCCCGTCCTGGGCAACGAGGCCGGGGCCGGGATGTCCGCAGAGGCGGGATCTCGGGCGAAGGGAGAATGTCAGGCGGAGTTCCCGAGCCAGGCCGAGGTGCCGGGCTGAGCGGACTAGTGTTCTGGGCCGGCTACCTGGTCGGCTACGCGGCCGATGCGGGCGAGGCGGGCCAGGGCGGGGCGGGAGAGGACCTCGCCGATGTCGTGCAGGGCGATGATCAGCTCCTCGACCCCGTCGAGCGGCATGTCCGGCTCTCTGCTCAGCAGGATCCCCCGGTAGTCCTCGCGGGAGACGGCGCCGCCGGGCAGTTCGATCCCGACGTCCTCGGCGCGGAACAGCACCTGGACCGAGGTGTCGAGGACCAGGGCGAGGGCGGTCAGCTCGGCCGCCGTGAAGGCGCGCTGGCCGCGCTCTGCCTGGTGCACGGCCTGGCGGCTCCATGGCCTGTCCAGGTAGCGGCCCAGCGCCTCGCCCAGCTCGGTCAGCGACATCCGGCGTTCCGCCCGCAGCCGCGCGAGCTGCCGCCCGATCGCCTCTTCTACCCGCATCCCCTCGTCCCCTCACGCCTACCTGTCATTCTGCACGATGACACCGACAGCCGGTCATTGACGGAAGGGCGCTCGCGACAGTACTGTAAATCTACAGAGTTCCCCGTCAATGTAGTCAATGACACGACTGATGGTGAGGCGAGACATGCAGGACATCGTCATCGAGGTGGTCGGACCGGTCGGCGACTGCGCCGTGCTCAAGATCGCCGGCGAGGTCGACGTGTTCACCGCTCCCAAGCTGCGCGAGCAGGTGGTGGACCTGGCGGCCAAGGGCGTCGTGCATCTCGTCGCCGACCTCAGCGCGGTGGAGTTCCTCGACTCGACCGGACTCGGGGTCCTCGTCGGCGGGCTCAAGCGGCTGCGTACGCACGAGGGGTCGCTGGCGCTCGTCATGACCACGGACCGCATCTCGCGCATCTTCAAGATCACCGGACTCACGGCGGTGTTCGCCTCCCACAGCTCCGTGCAGGAGGCGATCGCGGCCGACGCCCACTGGACGCGGGTCATCGAGCGCGAGGCGGGCAGCGTCGACGAGTGGTGCCGTCAGCACGACCTCGTCGCCGCCTGACCTCTGCCCTCGTTCCTGTCGGCATGGCCTCGCCGCCACCCGACCTTCGCGTCCGCCGGCCCGGCTCTTGGTCGTCGCTGGTGACGTCGCCGCAACGTGCCCTCGATGGCGGGCGACGGATGGCGGGCTGCCGGGCACGGCGAGTTGCCCGGCAGGGCGGGTCAGGGGCGGGAGGCCTCGTCCAGGAGGGTGAGTTCCTCTTCGCTCAGCGTCAGCTCCGCCGCAGCCAGCAAAGGCCGCAGCTGCTCCACGTTGCGCGCGCTCGCGATCGGTGCCGTGATCGTCGGCTGGGCGGCGAGCCAGGCCAGGGCCACCGAGGCCGGCGCGTCCCCGCGTTCCCCCGCGAGCCGGACGAGAGCTTCCAGCGCCCTGGGCCCGTGCGCGGTCTCCAGGTGGCGGGAGGCCGTCCCCGCCCGCGGGCTGTCCACGTTCGCCCCCGGCGTGTACTTGCCGGTCAGGAAGCCGCGGGCCAGCCCTGAGTACGGCGTGCTGGCCAGACCCTCCGTGGCCACGACCTCGCGCAGCTCGCCCTCGTAGGCACGCTCGACCAGGTTGTACGGCTGCTGCAACGCCACATACCGGGCCAGCCCCTCCTCGCCGGAGATCTTGAGGGCTTCGGCCAGGCGCGGCGCGTCGTAGTTGGAGGCGCCCACCTGGCGCACCTTGCCCTCGCGGATCAGCGTGTCGAACGTGGACAGCGTCTCCACCAGCGGCGTGTCCCGGTCGTCCACGTGCGCCCAGTACAGGTCGATGTAGTCGGTACGCAGCCGCCGCAGCGAGCTCTCGACCGCCGTCCTGATCGTGGCCGGCGCCAGCCCCTTGTGCCCCTCCAGCATGCCGACCTTGGTGGCCAGCACGATGGAGTCGCGGTTGCGGCGCTCGGCCAGCCACTCGCCGATGATCGTCTCCGAGGTGGACTCCCCCGTCGCCCAGTACGGGTAGGCGTCCGCCGTGTCGAGGAAGTTGCCGCCGCCTTCGACGTAGGCGTCGAGGACGGCGAACGAGGTCTCCTTGTCGGCGGTCCAGCCGAAGACATTGGTGCCGAGCGATATCGGGAAAACGGACAGGCCGGTAGTGCCCAGTGATCTCATCCCGCTATTATCCGCGCACCCTGGTTGGGAGGCTCGATGCGGCCCCGCTTACGTGGATGCCTGGTCGGCGTGGTGGTCGCGGGCGGGCTGTTCCTGGTCGTGGCCGGCGGCTTGTTCCTGGCGGGCGTGGTGACGATCCTGCCGGGGGCTCACGAGGAGCCCCGCCCGTCCACGAACGAGACCGGGACCGGCGCAGAGGGCCCGGCGGTGGGGTCCGCGGAGAGCCCGGTGGAGGTCGTGGCGGAGCGGCGGCTCGACGAGCGCAGGATGGAGCTGACGATCAGGTCGGACGCCCTCGGCACCACCACGGGCGTACGCCTGCTGCTCCCGCGCGGCTGGGAGTCGCGTACCGGCTGGCCGGTGCTGTGGCTGCTGCACGGCGGGCTGGACGACCACACGTCCTGGACCGCGCGGACCGACGTCGAAGCGATCACCCGCGACACGGGCGTGCTCGTGGTGATGCCGGACGGCGGCCGCTGCGGCAGCTACTCCGACTGGTGGAACGGCGGCGCGGGCGGCCCGCCGCGCTGGAGGTCGTACCACCTCGACGAGCTGCTGCCACTGCTGGAGTCCCGCTACCGGGCGGGCGGCCGGCGCGCCGTCGCGGGCTACTCGATGGGCGGTCAGGGCGCCATGCTGTACGCGGCCGAGGGCCGGTTCGAGGCGGCGGCCTCGTTCAGCGGCGCGCTGCACATCCTGGCGCCGGGCGTCCCGCAGGCCGTGATGGCGGGGACCACGATCGGCTGCTTCGGCACGGACTGGAAGCGCGTCTGGGGCGACCCGGAGGCGCAGCGGGAGGTCTGGCGCGCGCACAACCCCTACGACCTGGCCGGGCGGTTGAAGGGCGTCGAGCTGTACGTGTCCGCCGGGCAGGGCGACCTGGTCGAGGACCTGGCGAACCGGGCTGCCAGGTCGTTCGCCGGTCGGCTGGAGGAGCTGGACATCCCGGTACGCACCCACTTCTACCGGGGCGGGCATCGGCACGTGTACTGGCAGCGGGAGCTGCACCGGGTCTATCCGCGGCTCATGAACGCGATCGGGGCAAAGCCGTCATGACTCGACCGGCGGGACTCGACCGGGTCAGCCGGCCCGAAGGACCGGCGTCAGTTGACCCGGTGGACCAGGGAGTCGCACAGGGCGCGGAGCTCGCCGGCGTCCGGCAGGTGTTCGTCGATGACGCCGAGCGCGCTCTCCACGTACCGATCGGCCAGCGCCTGCGCCTTCTCCCGGCCGCCGGCCTCCTCCACTAGGTGGGCGGCATGCCGTACGGACTCCTCGTCCGTCGCCCCGGCCGCCAGCAGGGCGGACAGTTCGCGGGCGGCGGAACCCCCGTCGGCGAGGGCCGCCAGCACGGGGAGCGTCTTCTTGTCGCGCCGCAGATCGCTGTAGATGGGTTTGCCCGTCACGCGCGGATCGCCCCAGATGCCGAGCATGTCGTCCACGATCTGGAAGGCCACCCCGAGGTCGCGGCCCATGGCCCACATGGCGTCGGCCAGTTCCGGCGCCCCGCCCAGGGCCACGCCGGCCGCGGCGGCGGCGCCCAGGAGGCCGCCGGTCTTGCCCGCGGCCATCTCGGCGTACTCGTCGATGCCGACCTCGCCCGGCCCCTTCCACGGGCGGCTCTCGAAGGCCATGTCGGCGCTCTGCCCCTGGACCAGCTCGATCAGGGCGGCCGACAGGTACGGCATCGCCTCCGGCCGCCCGGCCAGCTGGCCGACCGCCAGCGCCAGCAGCGCGTCACCGGTGAGCAGCGCGGGGCCCACGCCGTACGCCTTCCACAGGGCGGCGCGGTGCCTGCGCAGCTCGTCGCGGTCGATGATGTCGTCGTGGGCCAGGGAGAACGCGTGCACCAGCTCCACCGCCACCGCGCCGGGCAGCGCGGACTCGGCGGGCGCCCCGACGGCCTCGGCGCTCAGCAGGGCGATGGCGGGCCGCACGCCCTTGCCACCGTCGCCACTGCTCCCACCGAATCCGTCGGCCTCGCCGCGCGGGCCGCCGTCGGTGTCGGACCGGCCCAGAGCGAACGCGGCCATACGCCCCCACCAGGGGTCGAGCACCGAGACGGCGTCCCTGAGGGCCGGGTCGAGGAGGCCACGACAGCGGGCCATGGTGGCCCCGCGCAACGGATGGCTGAGATTCAACTGGCGCTCCTACCCCGGGTACGATCTTGAATCTACATGCACAAGCATGTGATACTCCACCAGACGGTTGACTTTTGTCAGGAGATGTCCGTGATGTGAGACGGGCACCGTAAGCGATGGAGGGATCACAAGTGGCGTTCGGGGCTCATGCGACCAGGGTGTCCGCGAAGGCGCCCGCTGAGCCGGCCAGAGCCACTCGAGCCGCACCGCGACCCACCCTTCCCCCCATCTAGTTCAGACGCCGCCTCTCACCCATCAGACACGCAGGCATCACGGACGCCGACGCCCGCCGGCTCTCGTGTGCCATCGCATCCGGATCGGGGATCGCTGTCATGCCGCACGCCAAGGCAACCCGCACCAACAGACCTCACATCGTTCCCTCCCACCACGCCATTCCCAGGCTCGTGAGCGACCCGGTCACCGAGCTGGCCAGGATGGGCACCGACGCTTCCGGGCGGGTCGTCCGGCTCCACCTCGGGCCGTTCCGCCCGTACCTCATCTCGCACCCCGACCACGTCCAGCAGGTGCTCAAGACGGACTGGACCAACTTCGTCCGCGCGGGCGTCTTCTGGCGGCCGCTGCAGCGCCTGATCGGGCACAGCATCCTCGGTGAGGGCGAGAGCTGGGCGTCGGCGCGGAAGATCCTCCAGCCGCTGTTCACCGCCCGCTACACCGCCTCGCTGGCCGAGGACATGGCCGACACCATCGCCGCGCGCATCTCCGAGCTCGACGACTACTCGCGCGCGGGCCGGCCGATCGACCTTGAGCACCAGATGACCTCGATCGTCAACGACACCGTGATCAAGGTGCTGTTCGGCGGCCGGATCTCCCGTGACACCGCCGAACGGCTGGCGCCCGAGTTCGCCACCTGCGCGACCTCGATCGGCTTCCGCATGCTGCTCCCCTTCGCCCCGTACTCGATCAGGGTGCCCGGCGACCGCGCCTTCCTGCGGTCGGCGAAGAAGATCGACGAGATCGTCTACCCCCTCATCGAGCAGGCGCGGCACGAGAAGACCAGGAGCAAGGAGGTCGTCTCGGCGCTGCTCGCGGCCCGGCTGGAGAAGGAGGGCGAGGCCGACCTGCGGCAGGTGCGCGACGACCTGGTGAACATCTACGGCGCCGCCTCCGAGACCACGGCCATGTCGCTCATCTGGCTGTGGCAGGTGCTGCACGACCATCCCGGTGTGCGGGAGCGGCTGCAGGAGGAGGTGGACCGGGTGGTGGGCGACGATCCGGTACGCCCTTCGCACATCACCTCGATGCCCTACCTGCGCATGGTCCTCCAGGAGCTGCTGCGGGTCTATCCGAACGCCTGGGTCGTCCCCCGCCAGACGGTGGCGGACACGGAGATCGGCGGCGTGCCGATCAAGGCGGGGTCGCAGGTGCTGATCAGCCCGTACACGACCCACCGGCTGGAGGAGTTCTGGCCCCGGCCGCTGGAGTTCGACCCCGAGCGCTGGGCCGACGAGAAGGCCGCGCTCTCGCACCGGTACGCGTTCGTCCCCTTCGGGGTGGGCCCGCACGTCTGCCTCGGCCAGCACCTGTTCTACATCGAGGCGTCCCTGGTGATCGCCAACGTGATGAGCAGATTCCGGCCGGTCGTGGCCAATCCGCAACAGCTCAAGCCCGTACCGGGGGGAGCCACTTTGAGACCCAAGCAGAAGCTGTTCCTCCAGTTGCACCCGGCCGAGCGGACGCGTGCGGCGTGAGCGTCGGCGAGGCGGCGGACATCACCGCGGGTACGGACATCGCCGCGGAAGCGGGCGAACTGGTCACGAGCCTCATGCTGCGGCCATGGGGGCAGGTCTCGACCTCCGTGTACGAGACCGGCCGGCTCGTGTCGCTGGCCCCCTGGCTGACCGGGCATCGGGAACGCATCGACTACCTGATCCGCACGCAGCGCCAGGACGGCGCCTGGGGCGCGCCCGACGGGTACGGCGTGGTGCCGACACTGAGCGCCACCGAGGGCCTCCTGGCGGCACTGACGCGCGGTGACCTGGACGCCGGCCGCACAGGCCCGGCCGCGCTGACGCGCGCGGACCCGGAAACCGATCGCGCGAGCCTGGTTGGCGCGGTGGAGCGCGGCCTGCGCGTGCTCACCGCCTGGCTGGGCGGCCCTCTCGATCTGCCCGACATGCCGGCGATCGAGCACATCGTCCCCTCCCTGGTCGCCCGGATCAACCAGCGCGTCGAGGACTTACCCGGTCAGGCGCCGATCCCGCTGCCCGCGGCCATGAGCTACGACGCGCTCCACGTCGTCAGGTCGCGGGTCAGGTCCGGCAAGGAGGTGCCGGAGAAGCTGCTGCACGCCCTGGAGATCGCCTCCGACGCCGCCGCAGGGGCGCCCGGCATCCGGCCCACGCCGATCGGCAGCGTCGGCGCCTCACCCGCCGCGACCGCCGCGTGGCTCGGAGAGCACGGGGAACGCGGGGAGCGCGACACGCACGACCCGGCCCGCGGGCACCTGGAGGCGGTGGTCCGGCTGTATGGAGGCCCCGTGCCTGTGGGGCTGCCCATCACCGTGTTCGAGCGCGGCTGGGTGCTGAGCTGGCTGCTGCGGGCGGGGGTGGAGATCGAGGTGCCGCCGGAGATGGTGGCCGACATCAGGACGGCGATCGGCCCCGCCGGCACGCCCGCGGGACCCGGGTTGCCCGCCGACGCCGACACGACGTCCGTGGCGCTGTACGCGCTGGCGCTGCTGGACGCGCCGTACGAGCCGGACAGCCTGTGGGGGTTCCGGGCGGGCACCCACTTCTCCACCTGGCCCGGCGAGCAGGGCGTCTCGGTCAGTGTGAACGCGCACATCCTGGACGCCTTCGGCGAGTACGTCCGCCGCGTGCCCGCCGCCGCGCCGCGTTACGAGGCGGCCATCGGCGAGCTGGCCGGGTGGATCCGCGAACGCCAGCAGCCGGACGGGAGCTGGACGGACCGGTGGCACGCCTCCCCGTACTACGCGACCGTGAGCTGCGCGCTGGCGCTCGACGCCTTCGGCGGGGAGTCCGCGCGGGAGGCGGTGCGCGCGGCGGCCGAGTGGACGCTGCGGACCCAGCGGCCTGACGGCTCGTGGGGCCGCTGGGAGGGCACGGCGGAGGAGACCGCGTACGCGATCCAGATCCTGCTGCTGACCAGCGGACACGCCGACCCGCGGCGGCTGGAGGCGGCGGACCGCGGTCACGCGCACCTGTCGGGCCGGGCCGGCGAGCACCCGCCGCTCTGGCACGACAAGGACCTGTACGTGCCCACCGCCGTGGCCCGCGCCGCCGTCATCGCGTCGTCGCACCTCGTCCGGCGGGCACGGGCACAGGCGGTTCAGCCGCGATGAGCGTCCGCGTCGGCGGCGAGGTCCTGGACGGTGTACGCGTGCGTGTCCCTGGCCATGTACCAGCCGCCGCTGAAGAACACGCACCTGCGCTGCCCGTCGGCGACCCACTCCAGATCGGCGGGCAGGCCGGCCAGCGCCCGCGTGAAGTCCGCGTTGAGCTCGCGGATGTGCGCCGACACCTGCTCGACGGCCGCCTCGGTACGCAGGCCCGCGCGTTCGAGGATGAGGACCGCGTTCGGCTTGCCCTCGCTCCGCTCGCGCTCGAACGTCCTGACGTCGTTGGCCAGCCGCAGGCAGGCGGCGCCGAGCTCGGTGACCTGCCCGACGGTCTCCCAGGCGGCGGCGTCGGCGGGGCTCGGGCCGCAGATCCCGAGCGCCGCCAGCCACCACGTGTGATAGAGGAACGTGACGGTCGCGTTGGGCAGGTACTCCGTGTAGGCGGGCCACGGCTCGCCGCCCGTCGCCCAGACACTCTCCTGCGCCATGGCGGCGCCGGTGAGCTCCAGCTGCTCCGCCAGGAGCGGCGCGTACGCGGCGGCGGCGCCGTACCCGTGGAAGCGGTCGCACCACGTCTGCCAGGCGTGCAGGGCCTGCTCCATGGGCGTGCTCCCCGGCCCCGTCTCGATCCGCTCGCCGGCCAGGACGGAGGACAGCCGCCGGAACAGGGCCACGACGTCCTGGTGAGTCCACCCGCCCGCGACGTTGCCCGTGACGTTGCCCGTGACGTTGCCCGCGACGTTGTCCGTGATGTCGTCGACGCCGAACAGGATCGTGCTCAGGGCGCCCAGGTCGGCGATCTGCTCGCGCCGCGCCCCCGGGAACGTGGCCGCGGCCGACAGGCAGCTGAAGGCCAGCCGGCTTCCCGCGCTGTCTCCGTCGGCGAAAAGGGCGGTATAGGGACTCAGCAGACGGGCCACGTCAGGGGCGGAGTCTAGCGCGGCTCGAAGGATGCCGCCGCGGTCCTCCGGTGGCACGCCCGCCAGTTGATGTGACTGTTGAAGGAGCTGGTCAGCGAGGTCATTGTGGATGTGGAAATAAACGGAGGCAGGGTCGGTCACTTGCCGAGAATATCGTTTCTGACCCATTTTGGGGTGAATTTGACTAACTTGAGTCAATAGCCCGGCAAGTGTGATTACTGTTGCTTGAGAGACGCTTTGCCGGTGCGCTAGAGTCCCTTGATCGATATGATGTCCAGCGTCCCCGCACGTCAGGTGGCTGGCGTACAACATGTGACTTTCACCGGGTGGATATAATGCGCTTCCGCAAGACGCGGCTGCGGACCAAGATCACGGCCATGCTGCTCTCCCTGGCGGCCTTGTGGGTCTTCGCCGCGTGGGTCACCCTCCGTGAGGGCGTCAACCTCCTCTGGGTCTCCCAACTCGACAGCGCTGTGTCGGCCCCGAGCGACCCTTTGCTGTTCGCGCTGCAAAAAGAGCGTCGTATTTCGATGGTGCGGCTGAGCGAGAAGACCGCCCAATCTCGCAAAGAACTGGAAACGCAGCGTAAGCAGACCGACCGCTTCCACGCGGCTTTCCGGGAGTCGGCGAGCTCCAGCGTGGTGGATCTGGCTCTCGACGACCAGGGCGACGAGCGGCTCGCCCAGATGCTGACGCGGCTTGAGTCCCTCAAGGAGGTCCGTAAGGGCATCGACGCGGGCCGGTTCGACCAGGCGCGCACGTCGGACGCGTACGCCGACGTCATCGACCCCATCTACGGCCTCTACGGCTCGCTGGCGACGCTCGACGACAAGGAGCTCGCCGGAGACGTCCGCTCGCTGCTCGCCCTGAGCCGCGCCAGAGAGCTCCTCACCAGAGAGGACGCGCTGCTGGCCGGCGCGCTCGCCGACGGGCGGCTGACCCCCGCCACCCTGGCCGGCTTCTCCCAGATGGTGGGCTCCTGGCGGATCACCGCCGAACAGGCCGCGACCGACCTGCCCGACTTCGACCGGGCCGCCTACGACAAGCTGATCAAGGGACAGTCGGCCGTCCGGCTGCAGACCCTGGAGAAGCAGGTCATGGCCTACGACCAGAGCTCCCTGAGCCTGCCGTTCACCGCCGCGGAGTGGAAGTCGGCCACCGAGCGCTTCCTGACCGACTTCAACACCATGGTCCTCGACGCCGGTGACCGCGTGGTCGAGCGGACGGTGCCGGTCGCCGTCAACGTGATCGTCCGGCTGGTCCTGGCCGGCGGCCTCGGCCTCCTCGCGGTCATCGCCTCGATCATGCTGTCCATCACCACGGCCCGATCCCTGTTCGCCCAGCTGCAGAAGCTGCGCGACGCCGCCCACGAGCTGTCCGACGACCGCCTGCCCGGCATCGTCGAGCGCATCGGCCAGGGCGAGGAGGTCGACGTCGCCAAGGAGGCCCCCGCGCTCGACTTCGGTGACGACGAGATCGGCCAGGTGGGCCAGGCGTTCAACACCGTCCAGCGCACCGCCATCGGCGTCGCCGCCGAGCAGGCCGAGCTGCGCCGCAGCATCCGCGACATCCTGCTCAGCCTGGCCCGCAGGACGCAGGGCCTGGTGCACCGCCAGCTGACCGTCCTCGACGTGATGGAGCGCCGCGAGACCGACCCCGAGGAGCTCAAGGAGCTCTTCCGGCTCGACCACCTCGCCATCCGGATGCGGCGCAACGCGGAAAACCTCATCGTCCTGTCCGGCTCCGCGCCCGCCCGAACCTGGCGGCGCTCGGTCCCCATGGTCGACGTGGTCCGCGGCGCGCTGGCCGAGGTCGAGGACTACACGCGAGTCTCGCTCATGCCGATGGGCGACGTGGTGCTCGTCGGCCGGGCCGTCGGTGACGTGATCCACCTGCTCGCCGAGCTGATCGAGAACGCCGTGTCGTTCTCGCCCCCTTACACGAACGTGCAGGTCAGCGGGCAGCTCGTGGCCAACGGGTACGTGATCGAGATCGAGGACCGCGGCCTCGGTATGAAGCCCGAGGACCTGGAGGCGGCCAACGAGCGCATCGCGGACCCGCCGGAGTTCCGCATCACCGGCACCGCCCGGCTCGGCCTCTACGTGGTCAGCCAGCTCGCCAGGCGGCACGAGATCCAGGTCGTGCTGAAGGCGTCCCCGTACGGCGGCACGACGGTCGTCGTCCTGCTGCCGCAGGCGCTCGTCCAGCTCGACCCCACGCCCGAGCCGCACGACGGCGAAGGCCGCGACCGGCTGCCGCGCAGGCTGGCGGCGGTGGCGGCGGCGACCCGGCCGGCCTCGGCCGAGAACGTGCGCACGCTCAAGCCCGGCCGCCCCACGGCGGTGCCGCGTCCGGCGGCCACTCCTGAGAACGGGCCGGGGAGCAGGACGGACGGCAGGCCCGCGACCCGGCCGGAGCCCCGGCCGGTGTCGCGTCCCACCCCCGTGGCCGACCCCAAGCCGGCTCCAGAGCCGGCCCCACAGCCCGAGGGCGCTCCGGCGCCCGACCCGGAAACAGCGACAGAGAAGCCGGCCGACCCGGAGCAGCGACCTGTGGCCGAGTTCACCCCATCGGGGCTACCGTTGCGCGTGCCCCAGGCCAACCTGGCGCCAGCGCTGCGTGACGACACGCCCACGCAGCCCGACCTCGAGGAGGACGATGACGAGCGCTCGCCGGAGGAGATCCGCGCGATGATGGGATCTCTGCAGTCAGGCACCCGTCTGGGCCGCACCCGCGCGGCCGAGATGATGGACGAGCAGCCCGGAGGTGAAGCATGACCCCGTCAACGGGAACCGACCTCAACTGGCTGCTCGACGACCTGGTCGGCCGGATCAAGGAGACCGAGCACGCCATCGTGCTGTCGTCGGACGGACTGCTCATGGCCTCCTCAGCGGGCCTGCAGCGGACCGACGGCGAGCACCTGTCCGCCGTGGCCTCAGGGCTGCAGAGCCTGGCCAAGGGAGTCTCCGAGCACATCTCCGGCGGCGAGGTGCGGCAGACGGTCGTCGAGTGGAAGAACCAGTTCCTCATCGTGACCACCGCGGGCGAGCGGGCCTGCCTGGCCGTGCTGTGCGCGCAGAACGCCGACATCGGGCTGGTCGCGTACGAGATGGCGATGCTGGTGGCCCGGGTGGGCCAATACCTGACCTCGGGGGCCCGCAACGCCGAGGCCATCGCCAGGAGCGACCGGTGAGAGGCGCCGACGAGCCCACGGACGAGCACTGGGTGGATCCGGAGATCATCCGGCCCTATGTCGTCACGCGCGGCCGTACCCAGCCGGCCCACGGCAGGTTCGACCTGATCTCCATGGCGCTGGCGGTGGGCCCTCCACCCGGGCCGGACGCGGGGCTCGATCCCGAGCACCTGCGGATCATCCAGCTCTGCCGCGAGCCCAAGTCCGTCGCCGAGATAGCCGCCTACCTGGACCTGCCGGCCGGCACGATCCGGGTGCTGCTCGGCGACCTGTTCGACCGTGAACTCGTCTCCGCGCAGGAACCACGATCCGAGGTGGACATGCACGACATGAAGATGTACAGGGCGGTGCTCGATGGTCTTCGCTCGCTCTGAGCGTCCGCGCCTGCCGACGGCGATCAAGATCCTGATCGCGGGTGGGTTCGGCGCGGGCAAGACGACCATGGTGGGCGCCGTCTCCGAGACCCGGCCGCTGCGCACCGAGGAGGTGCTGACCGACCGCGGCATCGGCGTCGACGACCTCACGTCCGTCGAGGCCAAGCGGACCACCACCGTGGCGATGGACTTCGGCCGCATCACGCTGGGCAGCGACTACGTCCTGTACCTGTTCGGCACGCCAGGGCAGGAGCGGTTCTGGTTCGTGTGGGACGAGCTGGCCGAGGGCTCTCTGGGCGCGGTCATCCTGGCCGACACCCGGCGGCTGGCCGACTGCTTCCCGTCGGTCGACTACTTCGAGCGGCGCGGGACGCCGTTCGTGGTGGCGGTCAACTGCTTCGAGGGGGCGCCGACGTTCGAGCTGGACGAGGTACGCCTGGCGCTGCAGCTCAGCCCGTCCGTTCCGATCATCATGTGTGACGCGAGGAAGCGCGAGTCGAGCCGTGAGGTGCTGATCGCGCTGGTCAAGCACTCGGCGCGGCTGCGTGCCGAGCCGGTCGGCAGCTGATCTCCCGGGGCCTGGGAGCGCTCGGAAGAGCGTTCCCAGGCTTTTCTGTCCGGCCGGGCCTTGCGTTCGGCCGGGGCCTTGCCGGGCTCGCGCGCAGGCCGGGCTTTCGGGCTCGGGGTCGGCTCAGGCGACGACGGCGAGGAGTGTCGTCATCGCGGCCGTGAGCTCGGGGTCGCCGCTCGGCGTGGAACGCTCGCGTGCCTCCTCCACGGTGATGCCCCTGCTCGCCAGCCGCCAGAACACGTCCTGGTCCATCGAGACCCGCGCGGCCGGCTCACCCGCGTCCTCCGCCATGCGCCAGCGGCCGTCGCGCCGCACCGCGCTCCACCGTCCACCGGCCGGCCCCAGCACCTCCAGCTCGGCCGTCGTCCCGTCGGGCCGCTCGATCGTGCGCAGGGTGTGCGGCAGGGCGCGGGCGAAGAGGTACGGCACCGGCGCCATGAGCTCCGGCTGGGTGGCTCCCGGCATGGACACGGCGTCGCGGATCTGCTGCTGGTGCACCCAGAACTCGGTGTACTCGCGGCCGATGTCGAGCCACGTGGGGCTGTCGACGTCGGCGGCGGCCCAGGACACGTTCAGGCCGGCCGGTGACTCCAGGTCGCGTGCCGCCCAGACGGCGTCGAGCTGGGGCCCGAGATGCTCCAGCAGCTCGATCAGCAGCCGCGGGCTGAGCTGGCGGGTGGCCGCGACGAACTCCCCGTTCGTCCGCGCGAGGTAGGCGGGCAGCGTCTCGTCGTCGGCGAAGACGGCGCCCGCGTAGCCGTCGCGGCCGCCCGACAGGCGCCGCAGATAGTCGTTGAGCACATGTCCGGCGATGTCGTGCACGTCCCAGCCCGGGCAGATCGTCTCCTTCGACCAGTCCCCCGGGCCGAGAGCGCGCAGCAGGCCGAGCAGGGCCTGCCGTTCGCGCGGGAACAGGGGGCGGACGTCGATGGCGGGGCCGAAGATCGTCATTTTCATGGTTCTCCCGGGTGGCGGTGCTCAGTAGCGCACGGTGACGCGGCCGGCTGCTGGGGCGACGGTGACGGTGCCGCCGTACGGAACGACCAGCTGCGGGTCCGTGTGCCCGATGTCCACGTTGAAGACCAGTGGAATGTCCGGGTTGTACTCGGTGAACGCCCTCAGCACGGCTTCCCGCTGGGCGGCGATGTACTCGGCCTTGCGCTCGGGCGTCGGCCGCCTGTCCATCGACCACGCCTTGGGCCGGCCGACGACGGCGGCGCCGAAGTGCTGGAGCAGGCCGCGCTCGCCCATGGCCATGACCACGCGGTACACGTAATTCGCGTCGGGGAGCTCCTCCGAGGTCTCCAGGAACAGCACGCAGCCGTCGTACGTGGCGGGCGGCCTGATGTGGGTGCCGACGCGCAGGTTCCAGTCGACGATCTCCAGGCAGCCGCCCCACGAAGGGCCGGTCACTTCATGGCTCGGGCCGTGCCACTGCCAGCCGTCGCCGGGGAACAGCTCGGGCTCGCTCAGCAGCGTCTCCGGGTCGCCCCAGTCGCGGTCGACGTCGCTGTAACCCGTCGCGGGACGCAGCTCGTACTCGTCGTGGGTGAACAGCGCGGCCCGCAGGGCCTCTTCGGTCTGCGCGTGCATCGCGCCGCCGCGGCCGAAGGCGGTCATGATCGCGCCGCCGTAGTAGGAGACGATGCCGAGGTTCCACAGGTAGTTGCACAGGTTGGTGTTGTCGCTGAGGCCGAAGAACGGCTTCGGGTTCGCGCGCAGGACGTCGGGGTCGAGGTGACGCAGCACCTTGATCTGGTCCTCGCCGCCGATGGCGGTCAGCACGGCCTTGATCGACGGATCGGCGAAGGCCGCGTTGACGTCGGCGGCGCGCGCGGCCGGGGAGGCGCCGAGCACTCGGGTGGTCGGGTATTCGACCGGAACGAGCCCGAAGTCCTTCTCCAGGCGGGACAGGCCCAGCTCGTACGGGGCGGGGAAGATGGCGGGCAGCCCGGCGGCCGGGGACAGGATCGCGACTCCGTCACCGGGCGCCGGTTTGTCGGGGTAGGCCAGCATGCGGAGCAAGTTACCCGAGCCCCTTGACCCCGGCCACGGCTTTTCCACCGGGGTTGTCAGAGCGGCGCCGCTGCCGGGGACGCTGACGCCGGGAGTGGCGTCAGCCGCGGTCCGGGGACGGCAGGCTGGTGTCGACGTCGGGATGGGGCGGACTCAGCCACCATTCGCGGACGACAGATTGGCGTTGATGTGGGCGATCCGCCCCAGCCCGTCGAAGTCCACCACCGCCGACAGGCCGGGCCCGGAGAGCGTGGCCTGGTCACCGTCGAACCTCACGCCGAGGCCCCGGTGCTTGGCGTAGCTGTGGACCACCCGCCGGTGGTCCGACAGGCGCAGGCCGGCGAGCGCCTGCTGCATGACCCGCATGACGCGGACCGACTCGATCGCAGGCAGGTGGAAGTCGGGGTGCTCCACCAGGAAGGCCGCGCGCGTGCCGCCGCCCGCGTCGCCGTTGTACGAGGTCCAGAGGCCGGTCACCGCCTTGGCCGCCTCAGTCATCAGCCCGGCGACGAGATGCGGCTCCGTGGGCGAGCCCGGCAGCGCACTGAACGGGACCTCCGCCGAGGCCAGCTCCGGGATGCCGTGCTGGAGCCCGAAGTCACGCAATTTCGCGGCCGTCGCCGCGACCTCGGGCGGGAAACCGGACGGGTTCGCCCACGCCCACAACCACGAGCCCGGGCCGGGGGCGGCGCTGCCGAGCAGGTGGAAGGCGGTGCACGTGCGAGGCCGCGCCCCGGTGAACTCGAAACGCTGCGCCTGGAGGTCCACATGCCAGCTGTGCTCGGCCAGGACTTCTTCCAGATGCAGCTGGTGTTCCAGGGAGATCAGGGCGGCGTCGTCGAGAAGGTCGGTGAAAGTCAGCGAATTCTGCACCCCCGGGAGACTATTAGGTCACCCCCGAATCCAGTGCCGCCTTTCCCGAAATATCCGAAAAGCGGGGCAGTGCGGGGCTCCGGGGGCGGGGGCAGAGGTGAGAACGTGCGGGTGCGGTGCGGGCTGAGGAGGAGCGATGGTGGAACGGCGTGACGTGGGCGAGGGTGCGGGTGTGGGGAGCTTGGCGAGTGGTGGGGAGCGGAAGGCGGCGTGTCGGGCCGGGGATACGGCGCTGGTGGTGACGGTGCCGGAGGCGGAGGCGCTGGTGGGGCGGTGGCGGGAGCGCGAGGACGGCATCCCGGCGCATGTGACCGTGCTGGTGCCGTTCCTGCACACGAGCCGGATCGACGACAGCGTGCGGGCCGACCTGCGGGCGCTGTTCCGGCTGCATCCGGCCGTGGACGTCGGTTTCCGGCGGGTCGGGCGCTTTCCCGAGGTCGTCTACCTGGCGCCGGAGCCCGCCGAGCCGTTCGTACGGCTGACGGAGGCGGTCGTGGCGCGCTGGCCGGAGACGCCTCCGTACGGCGGGGCGTACGACACGATCATCCCGCACCTGACCCTGGGGCGCGCCGGCGTGGTGGAGGAGTCGGCCCTGGACGGGGAGTTGCCGCTGACGTCCCGGGCGCGGGCCGTGACGCTGCTGGTGCGCGTGGGCGGCGAGCGCTGGACGGAGGGCGAGGTGTTCCCGCTCGCCTGACGCCGACGCCCGGCGCACAGCGGGTCGTTCCGTCTCCTCGGGATCGCTCCGGCTCCCCGGCTCGCCACCGCTTGCTCAGGTTCGTGCCGGTTACTCCGGTTCGCTTCGGTCAGCGCCGGGGGCGCGGGCGTTCAGGTACGCGTGGAGTTCGGCGGCGCCGCGCAGCATCGCGCGGCCGCGGGCCGACAGCCGCTCGTGCCAGTCGTTCAGGGCGCTCTCCAAGGGCGCGAGACCGCCGGCCGCGCGGACCTGGGCGAGCAGCAGCGCGATCTGCTCCAGCGGGTAGCCGCCCCTTCTGAGCTGGTGCGCGAGCTGCGCGTCCCGTACGTCGGCGGCCGAGTAGACGCGGTAGCCCGTCTGCCGATCGCGGCGCGGCGTGACCAGCCCGGCCCGTTCCCACTTGCGCAGGGTCGCGGGCCGGATGCCGAGCCGGACGGCCAGCGGGCCGATGAACGTGCCGGCGACCGGTGACGGGTCCGGCGGTTCCAGGGCACGCAGGGCCTGTTCGACGGCCCGGAGCGTGCGGCGGTCGTCGAGCAGCTGGGCGTGGCTCTCGTCGATCAGCCGCAGCGCCTCCTCCTCCGCGTCCCGGTGCACGGCGTACATGATCGACGTGGCGGTCCGGTGTCCGTGGGCGGGCACGAGGGCGAGGAACGCGCCCAAGGCCCGGGAGTGCAGGCGGGTGTAGGTGCGGTAGCCGTACTCGGTGCGGGCGGCGGGCGGCAGGATGCCCGCGTCCTCGTAGTTGCGGACCGCCTGGGTCGACAGACCGTGCTCCCGCGCCAGATCCACCGGCCGGAGTCGCGCACCGGGCATCGAGCGCCTTTCCGTGTTGACGGGGTGCTCAGATTACCCGGTCGCTACGCGCGGCCCCCCGAGTCGGGCGGTCGGTCGCCGGCGAAGCGCTCACCAGCGATCCCGAGCCGCCACCGACGTCTCGGCGAGCACCTGTTCGCAGGCCAGCAGCAGCACCCCCGCGCTCCAGGCGTGCGACAGCGTCAGGTACATGCCCTTCGGCTGGAAGCAGTCCGTCTGGTAGTGCCGTTCGGTGATCATGCCGCGGGAGGCGTTGAGGTCGCCGTCGGTGGCGGGCAGAAGCTGGCGGAAGCAGGCGAGCGTCTCGTGGGCCCGCTCGGCGTAGTACGGGTCTCCGAGCGCCCCCGGCAGCTCGACCGGCTCGGCGGTGCACACCAGCCCGTACGCAGGCCGTGCTCCAGGAGCGCGGTCGCCCAGGGGATGCCGCTGACCCAGCCGACGTGCATGGCCTGCCGGTCCACCCGCTCGCCGTCGCCCCCGCTGATCTCGCGGTCGGACCCGACCGTCTCCAGCAGTACGCCGGGCTCGGGGTCGCAGTGCCAGCGGTACAGGCCCTCGGCCGCGATGTCGGCCGCCTCCGCGACGTCCGCCCAGGGTTCGACGGGCGCGGCCGACAGACGCAGCTCACGGTCCTCGCGCAGCAGCGGCGCGTACGCGTGCCGGTCGGCGGGCAGCGCGCACGTGGCGACCGTCAGGACGTGCGACTCCCCCGGCCGCCGCACGTGCACGGCGGCCTCGGCGGGCCTGGCCAGGGCGGATCCGTAGTAGGTCACCGGATACTCCTGGTACGGGAACAGCAGCGAGATCGTCGCCGTCCCCGCCGCATGATCGATGGTCGGCCCGTCCAGGCTGGACGCCGACTCCGCGTGGCCGATGGCCGAGCCGGTCGAGCCGAGCGCTCCCTCTGTGTGATCGATGGCCAGGCCGGTCGGGCCGAGGGACGAGCGCTCGTTCGCGATCAGCGCGGCACCGCCCCTGTCGCCCCAGGCCAGCACGGCCGGTGTGGCGGCCCGGTCGGCGCGGAAGCCCCAGCGGGCCGAGACCAGTTCCTCCGGCCGGTCGGCCCCGTCTCGAAGCGTGGAAAGATCCGCCGGCAGGCAGCGGGCCGGTTCTCGCCGTAGAACAGGCCCGGGATCAGCCACCACGGGTCGCCGGCGGCCACGGACCTGCTCACGCGCACAGTGCCCGCGGCCGGCTCGGCGCCGTCGTACCGAGGTCGAGGGTCAGGTCGCGGCGGCCGGTCGGGAGCCGCTCGCCCCAGCGCCAGGCGACGCTCCACGTGCCCTCGCCCAGCACCTCCACGGTCACCGCGCCCCCGTCGGGGTCGGTGATCGCCAGCGGGCTCGCCGCCGCCCGCGACGATCACCACGGTTCCACCGTGAACGCGCCCTTGCGCTCGTTCAGCTCGATCAGGTCCGTCTCGACGGCGGCGAGCGGGTCGGCGAGCGGGATCCGGAACGTGCGGATCTGGCTCGGCCCGAAGTCGGCCGTCAGCCGGATGCCGGCCATCGGGATGTTCAGGGTCGCGACCGCGGCCTCGCCGGTGCTCTCGACGGCGCGCACCACGAGATCGCCGGGCGCGTCCTCGTGCAGCTTGACCGCCGTGACCATGACCTGGCCGCCGCCGTCGTCCAGGTAACCGCGCGAGGACGGCAGCGGGCCGTCGTGGAAGCTCTCCAGCATCGCCCGCACCGGCGAGCCGAGCAGGGCGGCGCGCCGGGTTAGCGCGGCCGCGCGCCAGTCGCCCGCGTGCGGCACCAGCAGGTACGAGAACCGCTGCGTCCCCTGGTCCTGGTAGGAGTAGAAGCCGTCGGGGTCGAGCAGCCGAGGGTCGTGCCAGGCGTAGACCGGGCTGCGCACGGCGGTGATGCCGATGCTGTGACTGCGGCTGTGGCTGGGACCGGGGCCGGGCGGGGAGACGTCGTAGCCGTGCTTGGCGTTGTTCACCACGGCCAGCCCCGCGCGCCTGCCGTTCACGGTCCCCGACAGGTTCACCCACGACTGGGCGGGCTCCTCCGCCCCGTCGATCGGCCGGTCGAGGTGCGCGAAGGGGATCTCGTACGTGGCCACCGGGCTCTCCAGCCCGACCGGGAAGCGCAGCTTCATCAGGTGCGCCTGCTCCCGCCAGTCGAGCGTGACCCGCACCTCGACGGCGTCGTCGTCGCCCGCGCCCAGGATGAACTCCTCGGCCATGGTGGAGCGGCCCCACTCGCGTTCGACGCGGATGCGGGCGCGCAGCGGACCCTCCTCGCGCAGCACGATGTCGGTCGTGGTCATCGCCGCGCCCGGCCAGTCGTAGGAGACGACGCGGTGGCCCCACGTGTCGGTCGGGTCTTCGCAGATCTGCGTGTGCTCGCCCGCCGCCCCGGCCACCAGGTCCACGCCGGTGCGCTTGTCGACCAGGCTGGACAGCCAGCCCGTGAGGGGGTCGAGCTCCAGGCGCAGGACGTCGTTCTCCAGATGGTGCCGCGAGGCGGACAGCGAGGCGGACAGCGAGGCGGACAGCGAGGCGGACAGCGTGCCGGTGGCGTGGGCGGCCGGGCCCTGGCGCAGCCGGTAGAGGCGGTAGCCGAGGGCGGGCAGCTCGGCCTGGAACACGGTGGCACCGCGACCCTTGTCGTCGGTGGTGGCGACCGACTGGGTGCGCTGGCAGGGCACGTCGGCGCCGTCGGCGTCCACGACGTGCACGCCGCTGGGGGCCAGGCCGTACTGCAGCTCGACCCTGGTGCTGACCGGCCACGGGTGCGGGTTGAAGACGACGACCGGCTGGGTGCCGGTCTCCTCGGGCACGCACACGTCGCGGGCGATCACGTTGTGCGCCCCGGTGATGATCCGCTTGGAGATCGCCACCGCCTCGCCGAGCTGGTCGCGGGCGTCGTCGTAGGCGGGCTCGATGGCCGAGCCCGGCAGCACGTCGTGGAACTGGTTGAACAGCACCTGCTTCCAGGCCCCTTCCAGGTCGGCGCGGGCGTCGTGGCCGGCGACGGCGGCCCAGCGCTCGGCCGACAGCACCGCCGCCTGCGCCCTGCGCTGCCATGCCTTGATCCCGGAGTGGGACGAGTAGCAGCCGGCCGCGTGGTGCTGCAGGTCGTCGCGCCACACCGGCAGCTCGGCCAGGCCCTGCTCGCCGAGCCGCTTGACCATCTCGTCGAAGTAGCGGCGCGGGGAGGACATCGTCAGCTCCCCGAACGTGCCCATCCGGTCGTAGCGGTGGATGGACTCGATGTTGGCCTTGGTGGGGCCGCCGCCGTGATTGCCGACGCCGTAGAAGACCATCAGATCGCCGAGCGAGCGGTCGAGCTGGCCGAGCGCCTTCTCGGTCTGTCCCGCGACCTCGCCGGGCGGGCTGCAGTATTCGAACGGGATGCGGTAGGCCAGCACCCGGCTGCCGTCGGGCGACTCCCACCAGAACATGGTGCCGGGCAGGTCGCTCTCGTGCGGCCCCGGGCGCAGGAAGCAGTAGGAGTCCATGCCCTGGCCGCGCAGGATGGCCGGAAGCATGGCGTTGTGGCCGAACGGGTCCACGTTCATCCCGACCGAGGCCGTGACGCCGAACTTCTCCTTGAGGTAGCGCTGGCCGTACAGGCCCTGGCGGACGAACGACTCCCCCGACGGCATGTTGCAGTCGGGCTCCACCCACCAGCCGCCGGTCATGACCCAGCGGCCCTCCGCCACCCGCTCTCCGATCCGGGCGAACAGTTCGGGGTCGGACTCCTCCACCCACGACAGCAGCACGACCTGGTCGCAGGTGAAGACGAAGTCGGGGTACTCGTCCATGCGGTGGATCGCCGACCAGAACGTGGCCCGCGCCTCCTGGTAGCCCTCCTGCCACGGCCACAGCCACACGGGGTCGAGGTGGGCGTTGCCGATCATGTGCAGGGTACGGCCAGGGCTGGCGGCCGGGCGTGGGGCCGCCGGAAGGCCGGAGGGCCGGCCGCCGGAGGGGGCGTTCGACATGGGGGCGGGGCGCCTGGTCACGCTGCCGCCCAGACGTCGAGCTGCTCGCTGATCATGTGCAGCATCAGTGTGTGGATCTCCTGGATGCGGGGGGTCTCTGAGCTGGGGGCGAGGAGGAGGTGGTCGGCGTACTTGGCGGCGGTGCCGCCGTCGCCGCCGCCGAACAGTACCGTCACCGCGCCCTTGCTCCGCGCGGCGTCGAGTGCGGTGACCACGCTGGGCGAGTTTCCGCTGGTGGTGAAGGCGGCCACGACGTCGCCCCGGCGGGCCAGCGCCTGGACCTGCCGGGCGAAGACGTCCTCGTAGGCGTAGTCGTTGGCGATGCACGTCATGACCGTGGCGTCGGTCGTGAGCGTCACCGCGGGCAGCGGGCGCCGGTCGCGCTTGTAGTGGCCGACCAGCTCGCCGGTGAGGTGCTGGGCGTCGGCCGCGCTGCCGCCGTTGCCCAGCGTGTAGAGGGTGCCG
This sequence comes from Nonomuraea maheshkhaliensis, assembly GCF_039529435.1. NCBI lineage: Bacteria > Bacillati > Actinomycetota > Actinomycetes > Streptosporangiales > Streptosporangiaceae > Nonomuraea > Nonomuraea maheshkhaliensis. The sequence goes on along the minus strand of NZ_BAAAMU010000036.1, from coordinate 237 downwards.
CCGTGGGCGAAGGCGTCGATGAGCAGGTCCGCCGCGGCCTCGACGGCGGGCATGAGCGCCGCCATGCCGCGGGCGGCGGCGAGGTGGCCTTCGACGTGGCCGGCGAGCAGCTCGGACATCGGCTGAAGTTCAGGCATGGATCTTTCCTGAGAGAAGTGCGGGTCTCAGCCCGAGGTTCCTGGGACGGCGTCTGGGACGGTTGCGGCGAGGAGGGGGGGGGGGTCAGGGCGGGGGCCC
>NZ_BAAAMU010000035.1:12245-90646 GCF_039529435.1 Nonomuraea maheshkhaliensis | reverse complement strand
CATGCACTGGCTTTTAACACACTGTTGAGTTCTCAAGAAACGGACGCGTACATCCGCACCAGAATCTCCGAGAGACCCTGGTGCGCGAGGCGCACATTTCGTTTCCTTCAGCCTACCAGATCCGGACGATCCTTGTCAAACCGCCCGATCCGGGAGCTTCCGGACTCGCCTCTCTTCGAGGCAACCCTGCTAACTTACTCTAACTTTCGGCCCTTGTCCAACCGCGCGGCTGGAGTCGCCCGAAAGTCGGGGTTCGTTCACTGGGATGTCAGGACCTGATCGGCCCCGCGCTGAAAACTCTAGCAGTCTCGCGGGCCTGGAAGGTCCATCTTCGGTAACGAATGGACCTTCCCCTCGTGCGGACTGTTCAAACCCCGAGCGCGGCGAGCTGGGCCTCGAGGCGCGCGATGTCCGCGCCGGCCTGCTCGGCCCTGCCCCTGACCTTGGCCACCACGTCCTGGGGCGCCTTGGCCATGAACTGCTCGTTGCCCAGCTTGGCGGTCGCCTGGGCGGCCTCCTTGCGGGCGGCGGCCAGATCCTTCTCCAGCCGCTTGCGCTCGGCCACGACGTCGATGGCGCCCGCGGTGTCGATCTCCACGGTCACCTCCCCCACCGTGAACCGCGCGGTCGCGTTGAACGACTCCTCCGGCTCCGTGAGCCGCAGCAGGGCCCTGATCGCGCTCTCCTGGCCGGCCAGCGGCGTGCCGCCCAGCCCGAGCCGCGCGGCCACCTTCTGGCCCGGCTTGAGCCCCTGGTCCGAGCGGAACCTGCGGACCTCGGTCACCAGCTCCTGCAGCGCCTCGATCTCCGCCTCGGCGCCGGCGTCGGCGTAGCGCGGATCGGCCACCGGCCACGGCGCCACGACGAGCGACTCGCCCCCGGTGACGGCCCGCCACAGCTCCTCGGTCACGAACGGCACCAGCGGATGCAGCAGCCGCAGGATCGCGTCGAGCACATGGCCGAGCACCAGCCTGGTGTGCTCACGCCCCTCGCCGAGCTGGATCTTCGCCAGCTCCAGATACCAGTCGCAGACCTCGTCCCACGCGAAGTGGTAGAGCAGGTCGGACGCCTTGGCGAACTCGAACTCCTCGAACGCCGCGTCGGCCGCCGTGATGACGGTCTGCAGACGGGACAGGATCCACCGGTCGGCCGAGGTCAGCTCGGCGTCGTCGAGCGTGCCGACGGCCGCGCCGTTCATCAGGGCGAAGCGGGTGGCGTTCCAGATCTTGTTGCAGAAGTTGCGTGAGCCGGCCGCCCATTCCTCGCTCACCGCCACGTCGGCGCCCGGGTTGGCGCCGCGCAGGAGGGTGAAGCGGGTGGCGTCGGCGCCGAAGCGCTCGATCCAGTCGAGCGGGTCGACGACGTTGCCGAACGACTTCGACATCTTCTTGCCGTACTGGTCGCGGACCATGCCGTGCAGGGCGACCACGCGGAACGGCGGCTCGCCGTCCATGGCGTAGAGCCCGAACATCATCATCCGCGCGACCCAGAAGAACAGGATGTCGTAGCCGGTGACCAGCACCGACGTCGGGTAGAAGCGCTCCAGCTCGGGGGTGCGGTCGGGCCAGCCCATCGTCGAGAACGGCCACAGCCCGGAGGAGAACCAGGTGTCGAGGACGTCGGAGTCCTGGGTGTAGCCCGCGGGCGGCTCCTCGTCGGGCCCCACGCACACGACCTCGCCGCCGGGCCCGTACCAGACCGGGATGCGGTGGCCCCACCACAGTTGCCGGGAGATGCACCAGTCGTGCATGTCGTCGACCCAGTCGAAGTAGCGCTTGGCCAGCTCCGGCGGGTGGATGCGGGTGCGTCCGTCGCGCACGGCGTCGCCCGCGGCCTTGGCCAGCGGCGCGACGTTCACGAACCACTGCAGCGAGAGCCGGGGCTCGACCACGGTCTTGCACCGCGAGCAGTGGCCGACCGAGTGCAGGTAGGGGCGCTTCTCCGCGACGATCCGGCCCTCGGCACGCAGCGCGGCGACCACGGCGGGGCGGGCCTCGAAACGGTCGAGCCCCTCGAACGGCCCGTGCGCGGTGATGACGCCGCGCTCGTCCATGACGGTCAGCGACGGCAGCGAATGACGCCGGCCGATCTCGAAGTCGTTGGGGTCGTGGGCGGGGGTGACCTTGACCGCGCCGGTGCCGAACGCCGGATCGACGTGCTCGTCGGCGACGACGGGGATCATGCGCCCGGTGAGCGGGACCTCGACCATCGTGCCGATGAGGTGGGCGTAGCGCTCGTCAGAGGGGTGGACGGCCACGGCGGTGTCGCCGAGCATCGTCTCGGCGCGGGTGGTGGCCACCACGATCTCGTCGGAGTAGCGGATGGAGACGAGCTCGCCCTCGTCCTCGCTGTGCTCGACCTCGATGTCGGACAGCGCGGTCAGGCAACGCGGGCACCAGTTGATGATCCGCTCGGCGCGGTAGATCAGGCCCTCGTCGAACAGCTTCTTGAAAATGGTCTGCACGGCGCGCGAGAGCCCGGTGTCCATGGTGAACCGCTCGCGCGACCAGTCGACGCCGTCGCCGAGCTTGCGCATCTGGCCGAGGATCCGGCCGCCGGACTCCTCCTTCCACTCCCAGACCCGCTCGACGAACGCCTCTCGCCCGAGGTCGTGCCGCGACTTGCCCTGCTTGGCCAGCTCGCGCTCGACGACGTTCTGGGTGGCGATGCCGGCGTGGTCCATGCCGGGCAGCCAGAGCGTCTCGTGGCCGCGCATGCGGGCGCGGCGGGTCAGGGCGTCCTGGATGGAGTGGTCGAGCGCGTGCCCGATGTGCAGCACGCCCGTCACGTTGGGCGGCGGCAGGACGATGCTGTACGGCTCGCGAGAGCTGCCCGGGTCGGCACGGAAGTAGCCTTCGGACACCCAGCGCTCGTAGCTACGGGTCTCGACGTCGGCCGGGGTGTACTGGGTAGGCAGCTCTGGCGTTGTCACAGTGACCAATTCTAGGGAGACGGGAAAGCGGAACGCCCCATGGTCGGTGACCACGGGGCGTCCGGATGAACAGGCTGGGCCGTTCAGGCCGACTTCTCGCGTGGTGCGCGCTGCTGCTTGGCGGCGAGCTGGTCACGCGGTACGAGCGTGGGGATCGCGTGTTCCAGGACCGACTCGCGGGTGATGACGACGCGGGCGACGTCTTGCCTGGAAGGTACCTCGTACATGACGGACTGGAGCACCTCCTCCAGGATGGCGCGCAGCCCGCGGGCGCCGGTGCCGCGCAGGATGGCCTGGTCGGCGATGGCCTCAAGGGCGCCGTCGGTGAACTCCAGCTCCACGCCGTCGAGCTCGAGCAGCTTGCGGTACTGCTTGACCAGCGCGTTGCGCGGCTCGGTGAGGATCTGGATGAGCGCCTCGCGGTCGAGGTTGTGCACCGAGGTGATGACCGGGAGCCGGCCGACGAACTCGGGGATCATGCCGAACTTGAGCAGGTCTTCGGGCATCACGTCGGAGAAGACGTCGACCGTGTCGACCTCCTCCTTCGAGCGGATGACGGCGTTGAAGCCGATGCCCTTCTTGCCGATGCGCGACTCGATGATCTTTTCCAGGCCGGCGAACGCACCGCCGCAGATGAACAGCACGTTGGTGGTGTCGATCTGGATGAACTCCTGGTGCGGGTGCTTGCGGCCGCCCTGCGGAGGCACCGATGCCGTGGTGCCCTCCAGTATCTTCAGCAGCGCCTGCTGCACGCCTTCGCCGGAGACGTCGCGCGTGATCGACGGGTTTTCGCTCTTGCGGGCGATCTTGTCGACCTCGTCGATGTAGATGATGCCCGTCTCGGCCTTCTTGACGTCGTAGTCGGCGGCCTGGATGAGCTTGAGGAGGATGTTCTCGACATCCTCGCCGACGTAGCCGGCCTCGGTCAGCGCGGTGGCGTCGGCGATGGCGAAGGGCACGTTGAGCATCTTCGCCAGGGTCTGCGCCAGCAGCGTCTTGCCCGAGCCGGTCGGACCGAGCAGCAAGATGTTGCTCTTGGCCAGCTCCAGACCGTCGTCTCTGCCCCGGTCACCGGACTGCACCCGCTTGTAGTGGTTGTAGACCGCCACCGAGAGGGCCTTCTTCGCCTTGTCCTGACCGATGACGTAGGCGTCGAGGAACTCGTAGATCTCCCTCGGCTTGGGCAGGTTGTCCCACTTGAGCTCGGAGGACTCGGAGAGCTCCTCCTCGATGATCTCGTTGCAGAGATCGATGCACTCATCGCAGATGTAGACGCCTGGACCGGCAATGAGCTTCTTGACTTGCTTCTGACTCTTTCCGCAGAAAGAGCACTTCAGCAGGTCTCCCCCGTCGCCGATGCGTGCCACCCCAGATACTCCTTTGCGTGGGACCGCCCTGCTTGCTCACGCGAGCAGTGTCTCCGGACATTCTCCGGACTAGGCCGAACCGCTCAGGTTTCGACGTTACCGTCTTCTGGGCCCTCAGTGAGCCCCCTAGCGGCGAGTCGCACCGGAACGTGCCCTATTGGGCAGCGCTCCGGCGCGTCACGTCTCGTCTAGGAAGCTACGGCCTGAGCTCGTTTCTTCCTGGACGGGATGATGTCATCGATCAGACCATACGCCTTCGCCTCGTCCGCGTTGAGAATTTTGTCGCGTTCGATGTCCTTGCGGACTTCGGTGGAGGGCTTGCCGGTGTGCCGGGCCACGATGTCCTCCAGCAGCGTGCGCATGCGCAGGATCTCGCGGGCCTGAATCTCGATGTCGCTTCCCTGGCCGCCACCCTCGGTGGACGGCTGGTGAATCAGCACCCGGGCGTTGGGCAGCGCGAAGCGCTTGCCCGGGGTGCCGCCCGCCAGCAGCACGGCCGCGGCCGAGGCGGCCTGGCCGAGGCAGACGGTCTGGATCTCCGGCCGGACGAACTGCATCGTGTCGTAGATCGCCGTCATGGCGGTGAAGGAGCCACCCGGCGAGTTGATGTAGATGCTGATGTCACGGTCGGGATCGAGCGACTCCAGCGTGAGCAGCTGGGCCATCACGTCGTTGGCCGACGCGTCGTCGATCTGCACCCCGAGGAAGATGATGCGGTCCTCGAAGAGCTTGTTGTACGGGTTCATCTCCTTCACGCCGTAAGACGTGCGCTCGACGAAGGAGGGGAGAACGTAGCGGCTCTGGATGTTCATGTCAGCTCCCCCTTAGGAGACCGGGCCCGCGGAGGGCACCTGCCGCGCGCTGCGCACGACGTGGTCGATGAAGCCGTAGTCCTTGGCCTCCTCGGCCGTGAACCAGCGGTCACGGTCGGAGTCGGCCTCGATCTGGTCCAGCGGCTGCCCCGTGTGGAAGGCGATCCGCTCGGCCAGCGTCTTCTTCACGTAGAGCATCTGCTCGGCCTGGATGGCGATGTCGGCGGCGGTGCCACCGATGCCACCCGACGGCTGGTGCATCATCACCCGGGCATGCGGCAGGCCGTAACGCTTGCCCGGCGCCCCGGCGGTCAGCAGGAACTGCCCCATGGAGGCGGCCATGCCCATCACCACCGTGGACACGTCGTTGGGCACATATTCCATCATGTCGTAAATCGCCATGCCCGCACTCACCGAGCCCCCCGGCGAGTTGATGTAGAGCGTGATGTCACGCTCCGGGTCGTCGGCGGCGAGCAGGAGGAGCTCGGCGCAGATGCGGTTGGCGATCTCGTCGTTGACCTCCTGCCCGAGCACGATGATGCGCTCGCGGAGCAGGCGCTGGTAAAGCTGGTCCTCAAGCCGGAAGGACGAGCCGTTCTCACGGCCTCGCGACTCAGGCTGATAGAAGGTCGGCGGGCTGGTCACAGCGTCACCTTCCGATGCGTCGTAATCGATTGGCTTTGCTTGTGACCTTAACGCGCGCCGCCTACAGCTCATGCCCGCTCACCCGGGCTGTTCGCTGACGGCGCAGGTTCGGGCGAACGTACGGCCGCTGCTCTTTGCACGTTCATCCGGCTTTCGTCCTGGGAGGCGCGCCCTTCCTGGGGCGCTCAAGGGGCGGTCCCACGCACGCGGACGCCGGTCGGCCCCCATGCCAGCCGCCAGGCCCCCGATCCCCTCAGAAGCCGTCTGAGCGCCCCCAGCGCCCTCGCCGGCGGCGAGCCGGCCGCCGGGGTGGCTGCCGGGGTGGCTGCCGGGGTGGCGGAGCGGAGGCGTGCGCGGGAACGACGAAGCCCCCGGACACGGGATCCGGGGGCTCGCGGTGACTCGGGGCCGGAGGTTACGCCTCGGCCTTGCCGTCGTCGGCCTTCTCCGCGGAGGACTCGTCCTCCTCCTCGACGGGCTCGGCACCGTTGATCTCGGTGTAGATGGCCTTGAGGTCGACCTCGTTGCCGTTGCTGTCGACCACCTTGGCGGCATCGCCCAGCACCGACTTGGCCTTGTCGCGGACGATCTCGACCATGGCCAGCGTGAGCTGGTCGTTGTCGGCGAGGTGCTTGGCCAGCTCGTTGGGCTGGACGCCCATCTCCATCGCCCGGCGGACCACGAAGTTGGTCAGCTCCTGCTCGGAGACGCCCAGCTCCTCGGCCTTGACGATCTTGTCGAGCACGAAGCCGACCTTGATCGCGCGGGCGGAGTTGGTCTCGAACTCGGCGAAACGCTCCTCCTCCGTCGTCTGGTAGAGACGGAAGAAGGCGTCACGGCTGAGGCCGCTCTCGGCCACCTGGTGGTCGAGGTTGTGCTTGCGGGCGTCGACCTCGGCCTTGAGCGCGCTGTCGGGCAGCGGGATGTCGATCTTCTCGAGCACCGCGTCGAGCGCGTTTTCGCGGGCCTGGACGACCTGGTCGATCAGCTTGTTGCGGCGGGCCTGCTCGCGGATGCTGTTCTTCAGCTCATCGAGCGTGTCGAACTCGCTGGCCAGCTGGGCGAACTCGTCGTCGAGCTCGGGCAGGACCTTCTCCTTGACCGACTTGACGTTGATGATCACGTCGGCCTCCTCGCCGGCGTTCTCGCCGCCGACGAGCTCGGTCTTGAAGCTCTTCTCCTCGCCCGCGGACATGCCCTCGAGGGCGTCGTCGAGGCCCTGCAGCACGGAGCCGGCGCCGACCTCGTAGGAGACCTCGTTGGCCTGCTGCTCCTCGATGTTCTCGCCGTTGATCTCGGCGCGCAGGTCCATGACGACGAAGTCGCCGCTGGTCGCGGCGCGCTCCACGCCGGTCAGCGTGGCGAAACGCTGGCGCAGTGCGTCGAGCTGGCTGTCCACGTCCTCGTCGGAGACCTCGGCGGAGTCGACCGTGACCTCGACGCCCGCGTAGTCGGGCACCTCGAAGTTGGGCCGGATGTCGACCTCGGCGGTGAACTCGATCTGCTCGCCGTCGTCGATCCTCGTGACCTCGATGTCGGGCTGGCTGACCGGGAACACGTCGACCTCGTCGACGGCCTGCCCGTAGAGCTTGGGCACGGCGTCGTTGAGGGTCTCCTCCAGCACTACCGCCCGGCCGAAGCGCTGCTCGATGATGCGGGCCGGAACCTTGCCAGGCCGGAACCCGGGGACGCGCACCTGCTGCGCGACCTTCTTGTACGCCGCATCCATGCTCGGGCGCAGCTCGTCGAACGGCACCTCGACAGTGAGCTTGACCCGGGTCGGGCTGAGCTCCTCGACAGCGGTCTTCACGGAATGGTCTCCTTGATCAAGCTACGAGTGATCGCGGGCGCGTCCATCGGTACGGCTCACGCGCCGCGCCCACATAAAGCGCTGGGCATGCTCCGCCACGGCGGGTTCCAACGCCGATGGCCAGTCTAGGGCAGATGCGTACCCAACCACGACGCCGCCGCGTTCAGAACTCGTCCGCGATCGTCCTCAGCAACTCGATCGTCTCATCCGGAGTGGTGCTCACGGCGCACAGCCGCTCCATCACCTCGGTGTATCGGTCCACGTCCTCACGCTTGTCCAGGTAGAGCGCGCTCGCGAGCTGTTCCACGTACACCACGTCGGGCAGATCATTGTCGGGGAAGCGCAGGATGCTGAACGCGCCGCCCTCCGCGCTGTGCCCGCCGAAGCTGAACGGCATGATCTGGATCGTGATGCTGGGCTGGCGCATCAGGTCGATGAGGTGCTCGAGCTGGGCCCTCATCACTTCGGCGCCGCCGATGGGCCGCCGCAGAGCGGCCTCGTCGATCACCGCCCAGAAGATCGGCCCGTCCGGCCTGTCCAGCATCCTCTGGCGCTCCAGCCGGAGATCCACCCTTCTGGCGATCTCCTCCGCCGCGATCCCGGCCGAACCGGCGGTCACGACGGCCCTTGCGTACTCCTTGGTCTGCAACAGTCCTGGCACGAACTGGACCTCGTAGGTCCTGATCCTGGCGGCGGCCTCCTCAAGGCCGACGTACGCCTGAAACCACGTGGGCAGGACGTCGTTGAACCGGTGCCACCAGCCAGGCTCGTTGGCGGTGGTCACCAGGTCGAGCACGGCGGAGCGGGCCTGGTCGTCGACGACCCCGTACAGGGTCAGCAGGTCCGCAACGTCGCGTTCTTTGAACCCCACCCGGCCGAGTTCCATTCGGCTGATCTTGGATTCCGACCCCCGGATGAGATGGCCGGCCTCCTCACGAGTAACGTTCTTCGCTTCCCTGAGCTTGCGCAGCTGGGAGCCCAGGAGGATGCGCAGCGCCGTCGGCCCGGAACCCGGCTGGTTCTGCGTCACTTTGCCTCCTATCAAGGTCCGCACACACAGTGACACCACATTGCCGGGTATGACAAGGTCTCAACCTCGTGTCCGATTCGGATACCTATGCGCCCAAAACGCCGCTTGCTCCTGCACATTGCAACTGCACGTGCATTTGGGTCTTGCAGGTGCCGCGTTCGTGACCCATGATGGCTTAGTGCATATTGGGCCAAACATGCACTAACCAAGGTTGAACGGGGAGGTATCGGCGGCATGGTGGAGGACCCTCTGGCCACTGCCGACTGCCTCCAGATCACGCGTGACGTGGGCTTCGACCGTCTGCTCATGGGCGGCAAACCCGGCACGACCGCGTGTCCGCTCCCCTTTCAGGCCGACTCGGTCAAGACCGCCAGGGACGTGACCCGCTCGACGCTGCGCGCCTGGGGCCTGCACGACCTGAGCGACGACGCCGCGCTGGTCGTGTCGGAGCTGGTGACGAACGCGGTCAGGTACGCGATGTACGCCGCGGGGCGCCGTGAGATCGAATTGTTGCTGATGCGGGTCGCCCCCCACGTGCTGCTCGCGGTGGCCGACCCCAGCGACGAGGTGCCGCGGCCCAAGGAGCCCGACTTCATCTCCGAGAACGGGCGCGGCCTCTACATCGTCGAGACCTACAGCCAGTGCTGGGGATGGGACCCGCTGGCCCGCGGCGGCAAGGCCGTCTGGGCGCTGTTCCGCGCCGACGGCTGAGGCGGCTGTTCCGCGCCGACGGCTGAGGCTTGTGCGCTTCGCCGCCGTCGTCCGCACTCGCATCAGCCGCCCTCGCCCTCACCCTCGCGTCAGTCGCCCGTCGCGCCGTCGATCCGCTCGCGCAGCAGGTCCGCGTGACCGTTGTGGCGCGCGTACTCCTCGATCACGTGCACCAGGACGTAGCGGTGCGAGCACTCCCGCCCGTTGCGGTCGCCCACCGCGTCCAGCGGCTTGGCCGCCGAGATGGCCCGCGCGCGCTCGATCTCCTCCTGCCACACCTCGAACGCCTCCTTGACCGAGGCGGTGTCCACGTCGTTGAAGTCGGCGTCGTTGTCGCGGTCCTTGTCCCACAGCTTGGGCAGGTCCTCGCCGTCGAGCACGCGGCGGAACCAAACCCGTTCGACGTGGGCCATGTGCCTGACCAGGCCAAGCAGGGACAGGGACGAGGGCGGCGCCGAGCGCACGCGCAGCTGCTCGTCCGACAGGCCCGCGCACTTGAACGCCAGGGTCGCGCGGTGCCATTCGAGCCAGTTGCCGAGCACGGCGCGCTCGTCACCGGTGAAGGGAGGGGGAATCCGGGTGTCTTTCACGGAGTCATTCACGGAGCCCGACCCTACCGGCGCCGGTCCGGTGATCCGCCTGGAGGATGCGGGTGGCCTCGGCGCGTTCGGTGTCGTCCCTGACGTTGTCCACGAAGTCCTCCGGGGTGTCCCCGCATACGTGGCGCAGGGCCGGGGATCCGTCCAGGAGGGACCGGACGAGCGCTCTCCGGGACGTGAGGCGCCGGGGCGGCCGTTCCCGTCGGCGACGCAGCCGTGGAACTTCGCCCGCAGCTGACCGGGAGCGGCGTTGGAGCCGACCGCGGCGACGCGGCAGCGGCCGCGCGTCGGCGCGCCTGCCTCGCGGGCGAGCGGCGCGCCGACTCGCTCACCGCCTGGAGAGCGCCGCCCACAGACGCGCCGTACCGTCCCTGCGTCCCCAGGCGATGACGGCGCACAGCACGAGCACGGCCAGCGGCATGAAGACGCCGCCCCCGGACACGAACGCCTCGACCAGCGCCGCGCACGCCGTCAGCCCCACGAACGCCAGCCCCGCCACCCCGGCCAGCCGCGGCACCAGCAGCCCCACCGCCCCGGCGACCTCCAGCGCGCCGGTCAGGTTCCTGAACCAGTCACCCCACCCGATCGCCGCGAACGTGGACGCGGCCGGCTCAGCGTTGCCGAACTTGCCCAGGGCCGACATCAGGAAGAACCCGGCCAGGACGATCTGCAGCCCCCACAGGGCGACGTTGCCGACCCGGCCGGCGGTGCCGCGTCGCGTTGGAGTAGTCATGCTCTGCCGCCTCCTAGATGATCGAACGATGCCTCCGACGCTAGGAAAACGGCCCCTTCCCCCACCATCGGGCCAGCTGCCGAGCCGACCTGTACCTAGGTGCACCCTCACGCTCGCCTTGACGGTCGTCGCGCTGGTCGCCTCACAGGTACGCACCTAGGTGCCGAGTGGATCAAATGTCCCTATTGATGAACCTTTCCGATACGAAGACACATTGGACCGATTGACTACGTTGTGTAGCAGGAATATGACTTTCTGTGACTTCCGATCGATCCTGATCGGGGCTCAGGAAACATAGAGGAGCACAAGATGAAGGCACGTCAGATGAGCGGGGCATTCGCCGTGGCCGTCGCCCTGCTCGCGGCCGGGGCGATCACGGGTCCCGGCGCGGCGATGGCCGAAGACCGTCAGTCGCCGAACGTGTTCACGGTGTGCGGCACCGGCCCGGTGTACCGTTCCGCCCACGTCCACATCGACACCAAGTGCGACATCAAGGTCAACGTCGAGCGGCCCAGGCTCATGCAGCACAGCGCCGACTACGTCGCCGAAGACCTCGCGCTGGAGGACGCGGACGCACAGGCCGACGAGTGAGCCTCTCCTGCCGAGGAGGACGCCTCAGCGGGCCGGCAGCGCGCCGGACCGACGACTCGTCGCCTTGCAGGTAACCCCCAGAAGCACGAAACGGGCCGCCCTCGGTCGTACACCGGGAAGAGGTGTACGACCGGGGGCGGCCCCAGCCGCGTTGCCTGACGAGGTAGCGGCCCTGGGCGGGGAAACGGCAAGGCCCCGTCTCACCGAAGTGAAACGGGGCCTTGCCCTGCATCTCCCAGTCGGGGCGACAGGATTTGAACCTGCGACTTCTTGCTCCCAAAGCAAGCGCGCTGCCAAGCTGCGCCACGCCCCGTCTCGTCGAGTGCGCATGCGGTCCGCGACTCCGGTACGCTTTTGCCCTGACGACCGGATGAAGTCTAGACCAGAGTTCGACCGGTTCGCGCGGACGTAGCTCAATGGTAGAGCCCTAGTCTTCCAAACTAGCTACGCGGGTTCGATTCCCGTCGTCCGCTCTCAGGGCGTGAAAGGCCAGGTCGGCTTCGGCTACCTGGCCTTTGTCGTCTCTCCGTGTCGCGGGGCTCCGTAGGTCTCCAAGGTCGCCCGGGCGATGGCGTCGATGCGGTGGCCGTATGCCGCGTGTCCGTCCGCGAGGAAGGTGCCGTCCTGGAACGGCAGGTCGCTGAACGTGGTGCGGAATCCCCCGGCGGGCCGGGTCGCGGGAAGCGGGGCGTACGGGGTCAGGGGGCGGGTGTCGACGGCGGCGCGGACTCGGTGGTTGTTGCGGGCCACACGGTGGGCCTGGAGGCGGGTCAGGGCGTCGAGGCCCTTGCCGGCGTAGAACTGCAGCAGGCGGTACTGGTCGTCGAGATACGGGTCGGGGCCGCCGGGCGGGTGTTGCAGGAGGTAGGCGCAGACGACGACCGCGTGCCAGCGGTACATCTCCGGGTCGCGCTGCTCCTCGGACAGGACCTCGTGGTAGTAGTCCGCGCAGACGCCGAGCGGGCCGGCGTTCGCGCCGCAGTCGCAGTGGCTCATCACGGCAATCTAGGCGGCGCCCGGCCGCGTTGTCGAAGGCATGAGGCCCGCTCGTAAGCTGAGGGCGATGCGTGCGCGACCGATCTCCCGTGAGGCCCTCGTCGAGGAGCTGGCCGAGCTGATCTCCGACAGACCGCCGGGCTCGTGGGGGCGGGTGGCCGTCGACGGCGCCCCCTCCGCACGCCCGGAGTCGCTCGCCGACGAGCTGGTCGCGCCGCTGCGGCTGCGCGGGCGGCCGGTGCTGCGGGTGTCGGCCGGCGACTTCCTGCGGCCCGCCTCGTTGCGGCTGGAGTACGGCAGGACGGATCCCGACGCCTTCTACGACGACTGGCTGGACGCGGGGGCGCTGCGCAGGGAGGTGCTGGAGCCGCTGAACCCCGGAGGGTCGGGGCGGGTGCTGCCGGCGCTGTGGGACAGCGTGATCGACCGGGCCTACCGGATGCCGTACGAGGAGCTGGCTCCCGGCGGGGTGGTGCTGGTGGACGGGACGCTGCTGCTGGGGCGGGGGCTGGCGTTCGAGGTGAGCGTGCACCTGTGGCTGTCGCCCGGCGCGCTCGAACGCGGCACGCCCGAGGACGAGAGGTGGCGGCTGCCGGCCTACCGGCGCTACGAGCGGGAGGTCAGGCCGCAGGAGGCGGCGGATGTGGTCGTACGGGCCGATCATCCGCGGCGGCCGGCCGTCCTCGTCAGGGACGGGGCCGAGGCCTGAGTCATGGTGTCCGGGGACGGGGACGGGGCCGACGCCTGAGCCACGGTGGCCGGGTCGAAGACGGGCCTGGAACTGAGCCGTGGTGGCCGCCTCGGAAGGGAGGGGCGGCGGCCACCCGGCCGTCATCGCGCGGTAGGGCGCTTGCCGTGGTTCGCCTTCTTCTTCTTGCGTGCCTTGCCCTTGCGTGCGCGCCTGGCCATGGAGCTCGCCTCCCAGTGATCGGATACAAAGTGATCGAGTACAGGGTGATCGGGTACGGCATCAGTTCCCAACGTCTCTCCCCACGCTGACCAGCGCAAGCGATCCCGGCGAACTAACATTCCCCAACAATTTCGTGTCATAATTTGGTGGAATCTGTTGGAAGGAGCGGGCGTGCTCGCACAGCAGCGTCAGCAGGCGATTCTCGAACGCGTGCGCAGCCACGGCGGCGTCCGGGTGGCCGACCTCGTACGCGAGCTCGGCGTCTCCGACATGACGATCCGCCGCGACCTGGAGGTGCTCGCCGAGCGCGGGCTGCTGGAGAAGGTGCACGGCGGCGCGACCGCGCTCGGCCCCGGCTCGACCGAGGAGCCGGGCTTCACCGCCAAGTCCGCCCGCCAGCAGCAGGAGAAGGAGGCCATCGCGCGGCACGCGGCGGGGCTGGTCCGCCCCGGCACGGCCGTGGCGCTGTCGGCGGGGACGACCACGTGGGCGCTGGCCCATCATCTGATCGGCGTGCCCGAGCTGACCGTGATCACCAATTCGATCCCGGTCGCCGAGGTCTTCCACCGCAACCCGCGCACCGACCGCACCGTGGTGCTGACCGGAGGGATGCGCACGCCGTCCGACGCGCTGGTGGGGCCGGTCGCGGTGGCGGCGATCCGCCGCCTGCACGTCGACACGCTCTTCCTCGGCGTGCACGGGATGAGCGTGCGGGCCGGGTTCACCACGCCCAACCTGCTGGAGTCGGAGACCGACAGAGAGCTCGTGACGGCCGCGACCAGGCTGGTCGTCCCGGCCGACCACACGAAGTGGAACACGGTCGGCATCAGCACCATCGCCGAGCTGAGTGAGGCCCACGTGGTCATCAGCGACGCGGGGCTGCCCGAGGACGCACGCACCGACCTGGCCGAAAGGGCCGGGCAATTGATCATCGCGGAGGGCTCGCAGTGAAGCGCACCATCACCCATCTGGCCGACGGCCGGGAGCTGATCTACTTCGACCGGCGGGACGACGCCGACAGGAGCGCGATCGACCGGCGGACGCTCGACCCCCGGCCGGTGGCCTCCGAGCTGCGCTACGACCCGCTGACCGAGGAGTGGATCGCGGTCGCGGGGCACCGGCAGACGCGTACGTTCCTGCCGACCGGCGGCACGTCGGAGTGCCCGCTGTGCCCGTCGTCGGACGAGCGGTCGACGGAGATCCCGGCGCACGACTACGACGTGGTGGTGTTCGAGAACCGCTTCCCCTCTTTCTCCACAAATTTCGGGACTTATCAGGAGGTGGGCGGACTGAGCGAGGTCCGTCCGGGCGTGGGGAGGTGTGAGGTGGTGTGCTTCACCTCCGACCACTCCTCCTCCTTCTCCAGGCTCTCCGACGCCCAGGTGGAGCTGGTCATGGAGGCGTGGGCCGACCGCACGGCCGAGCTCTCCGGGATCGACGGCGTGGAGCAGGTCTTCTGCTTCGAGAACCGGGGCGAGGAGATCGGCATCACGCTCGCCCATCCGCACGGCCAGATCTACGCCTACCCGTACGTCACGCCCAAGGCCAAGCTGCAACTCGGCGCGGCTGCCCGCCATCGGGGGCCGGGCAACCTGTTCGCCGACGTGCTGGCGGCCGAGCGGGCTGCGGGGACGCGGGTGGTGGCCGCCAACGAGCTGTGGACGGCGTTCGTGCCGGCCGCCGCGCGCTGGCCGTTCGAGGTGCACGTGTATCCGCACCGGCAGGTGCCGGACCTGGCGGCGCTCACGGAGGAGGAGCGGGCGGCGTTCGCCCCCCTCTACACCTCGGTGCTGCGGGCCTTCGACGGGCTGTTCGGCGTGGTGATGCCGTACATCTCGGCCTGGCACCAGGCGCCCGTACGCCAGGACAGGGAGCTGGCCTACCTGCACCTGGAGCTGTTCAGCATCCGGCGGGCGCCGAACAAGCTGAAGTTCCTGGCCGGCTCGGAGTCGGCGATGGGCGCCTTCGTCAACGACGTGCTGCCGGAGGAGGCGGCGCGCATGCTTCGATCACAAGTAGATCACTAATTGATTTCCTCTTAAGGTCGCATGACTCGTGATCTACCACTAATATCCCCATAAGCACCGGCCATAACAGCCGTCGCTTGCCTAATCCCGGGCGCGTGGCCCGGGAGCCGGGGACCCGAAACCGCACCTGGGGTGAATCCGCTTCGGTGGTAGGGCGCACTCCCATGCCCGAACCCGTCAGCTAACCCGGCCGGCAGAGGGAGAGGAACACCTACGTGGCGGCTTCGTCCCCCGCGACTCTTGCCATCGGTCTGATCACCGCCGCCGCCGTCGCCGTCCTTCCGGCGATTCCGGCGTCCGCCGCCCCCAAACCCTCGGAGGCGAAGCTCCGGGCGCAGCTCAAACAGCTCAACACCAAGGTCGACAAGCTCATCGAGAAGTACAACCTCAGGCGCGTCGAGCTGGCCAAGGCCCAGCAGGCCGCCGAGGCGGCCAAGGCCAGGCTGGCCACCGCCGAGCAGACGCTGGCCACGGCCGAGCAGCGGGTCGCCGAGATCGCCCGCCTGCGTTACCAGAACGCCGATCCTTCGCTCCCCTTCCTGATGACCCCCGAGCGCGGCAGCAGCGCCGCCCTGCTCGAACAGCTGACGGCCGAGCAGCAGGCGGTCGTGCAGAGCGTGGCCAAGGCCAAGGACGACAAGGAGAAGGCCAGCAAGGAGGCCGCCGCCCTGGCGACCAGGATCAAGGCCGACGCGGCCGAGGTGGACAGTCAGCGCGACGACGCCGAGAAGGTCATCGACGACATCGAGGACAAGCTCAAGGATCTGGTGCCGTTCGCGACGGGCCGCAACTCCGACGGTTCGTGGGCGCCGCAACTGCCGTCCGGCCCTGACCACATCACCCCGCGGACGCGGCTGATGAAGGCCCAGGTGGCCAAGAACTTCGCGCTGCCGTTCTCCGTGGGCTGCTTCCGCGCGGGCGCGAGCGGCGAGCACCCGCTGGGCCGGGCCTGCGACTTCATGATGAGCACGGGCGGCTCGATGCCGTCGGCGGCCAACAACGCCCTCGGCGACCGGCTGGCGGACTGGGCGCTGGCGAACAAGGGCAAGCTGGGCGTCAAGTACGTGATCTGGAAGCAGCGGATCAACCACGGGTCGGGCTGGCGAACGATGTCGAACCGCGGCAGCATCACCGAGAACCACTTCGACCACGTGCACATCTCGATGAACTGACGCCGGGAAAGCCGAACGGGGCCCCTGCCGAGGAGACGGCACGGGCCCCGCGTCATGTTCAGGGGGCGTCAGTTGGTCAGCGTGAGCGGGTTGACCAGGTCGGCGTAGACGAGCAGACCGGCCATGATCATCATCACGATCGCGAGCGCGTACGTCAGCGGCAGCACCTTGGCGATGTCGACGTAGGCCGGCTCCGGCCGCTTCATGACCTTGGCGTACGCCCGCTTGATGCCCTCCCACAGGCCCCCGGCGACGTGACCGCCGTCGAGCGGCAGCAGCGGGATGAGGTTGAACATGCCGATCGCCAGGTTGAAGCCGGCCAGCAGGTTGACGAAGATGGCGATCTTCTTCTCGGTGGACAGGTCGGAGGCGAGGATCTCGCCGCCCATGCGGCCAGCGCCGACCACGCCCACCGGGCCCTCGGGGTCGCGCTCGTCGCCGGAGAAGGCCGCGTGCCAGACGCCGACCATCTTCTCCGGCAGGTTGAGCAGCGAGCCCGCCACCCGGGCGGTCAGCTCGCCCATGTAGCCGACGACCTGGCCGAGGCTCTGCTTCTCCATGACCTCGGTGGGCAGCACGCCGAGGAAGCCGACGTTCTTGTCGATCTTCTCGGGGTCTTCGAGGTTGGGCCGGTCCTGGGCGATGAGCGTGACGCTGAGCGTCATCGGCTTGCCGTCGCGCTCGATGCCGAGTCGCACCGGGCCGGGGCCGTGGGAGCGGATCAGGCGGGTGGCGTCGTCCCAGGAGCCGATCTTCTGGCCGTCGAAGGAGACCATGCGGTCACCGGGCTTCATGCCGGCCTGGGCGGCGGGCGTCAGCTTGTCGCCGGGCGCGCACTGGGCGCGCTGCTCGGAGATCGGGATCACGCAGGTGTGGGTCTCGGGCGAGACGATCGGGGCCCAGGCGGGCAGGCCGATGCCGACCAGCAGGATGCTGAAGAAGACGAAGGCGAGCACGAAGTTCATCGCCGGGCCGCCGGACATGATGATGACCTTCTGCCACCACTTCTTGCGGTAGAAGACGCGGTCTTCGTCGCCCGGCCGCACCTCTTCCTGCGCGGCGTCGCGGGCCGACTCGATCAGGCCCTGCCACGGGCCCGTGGCGGTGCTCCTGAGCTTGCCCGGCTCGTCGCCGGGGCGGGGCGGGAGCATGCCGATCATGCGGATGTAGCCGCCGAACGGGATCCACTTGATGCCGTATTCGGTCTCGCCCTTGCGCCGCGACCACGCCGTGGAGCCGAAACCCACCATGTACTGGGTCACCCTGACGCCGAAGATCTTGGCCGGCACCAGGTGGCCGAGCTCGTGCAGCGCGATGGAGACCATCAGACCGAGGAGGAAGAGGATGATCCCCACGACGTAGAGCCAGTTCATCGAGGTGTGCTCCCGGCAGACGACAGGACAGACGAAGGGTCCGACAGCCCCAGAGTAGTCGAACTCGCCACACCGTACGGCTTACCGGTTCCGACGGGCATTGACAGTGCGCGATCAAGCGATCACGCTGGGAGAACGACGGAGGGGGACGTCTTGATCCGCATACTGATCGCCGAGCACCTGCCCTTGGTGCGCCGTGGCCTGCTCGTCACCCTGGCGGCCGAGCCTGGCCTGCGGGTCGTCGCCGAGGCGGGGCACGCTCAGGAGGCGGTGAGCGCGGCGCGGGCGGCCGCGGCCGACGTGGCGGTGGTCGATCTCGACCTGCCCGGGGAGCCCGCGGCTGCGGATTCGCTGGCCGAGCACGTGCCAGGGTGCGGGGTGCTGCTGCTGTCGGCCGCGCCCAACCCCGCGCAGGTGCGCGCGGCCCTGGCCGGCGCCGCATTGGGCTTCATGAGCCTGTGCGTGCCGCCTGAGCGGCTGGCCGAGGGCATCCGGCAGGTGGCGGCCGGGCGGCGGGCCATCGAGGCCGAGCTCGCCGTGGCCGCCCTCGAGTGCGCGACCAACCCGCTGACCCGGAGGGAGCTCGACGTGCTGCGGGCCGCGGCGGGCGGGGCTCGTTCGACGGAGATCGCCGACGAGTTGTTCCTGTCGGTGGGGACCGTACGCAATCATCTGTCGCGCATCATGTGCAAGACCGGAGCGCGGAACCGGCTCGACGCGGTACGCATCGCGAGCGACTCCGGCTGGCTGTAGGCGGGAGCTCAAGCCTGTGACGGGACCCGGTGGAGCCGCGCCGCTCCGCCGGGACCCGAACACGTAGAGCCTGCCAGCCGCACGCACCCGCTGCCAGTGAACGCTGTCACGACCGCACCGTGTAAAAGGTCACGGGTCGGCGGCTCAGGGACGCCAGATGAGCACCAGCGCGCAGTCGTCGTTGTGCCCTGAGGCCATGGCGTTGACCAGCGCCCTGGCGCCGTCGCGGAAGCCCGAGGGCAGCAGCCGCTCGGCCTCGCCGAGCAGCCGGTCGAGCCCGGCGTCGATGTCGCGCCCGGGCTGCTCGATCAGCCCGTCGGTGTAGAGCAGCAGCGCGTCGCCCCGGCGCAGGGTGCCGCTGTCGGGCTCGCAGTGCAGGTCGGGCACCACGCCGAGCACCACGCCCTTGGCCGTGGCGACCTGCCAGTTGCCCGTGCCCGCGTCGAACTTGACCACCGGCGGATGCCCGGCCGAGGTGATCGTGTAGTCGCCGGTGTCGAGGTCGAGGCGTACGTGCACCGCGGTCACGAAGCCCTCGTCGCCGCGCTGCCTGTGCAGGTAGGCGTTGCACGCGGGCAGGAAGTCCTCGACCGAGCCGAGCAGCCCGCCGAACGTGCCGGACAGCAGCAGCGCTCTCGTGCCCGCGTCGACGCCCTTGCCCGAGACGTCGACCAGCGCGATCTCGACGGAGTTGCCGTCGCGCATGGAGACCAGGAAGTCGCCGCCGAACGACGAGCCGCCCGCCTGCTTGAGCACGACCTTGCCGCCCCAGTCCTTCGGCAGCTGGGGCAGCTCGCCCTGGCTCCTGAGCCGATCGCGCAGCTCCAGCAGCATCGCGTCGCCGCGCAGCCCCTGCACGCCCAGCTTGCCCCGGGTGCGGGCCATCAGCACGGCGAGCACCGTGGTGAACACGATCGTCACGGTGAGCCCGAGGCCGACCCGGCCCACGCCCAGGTTGACGGCGATGTAGCCGAGCGCCGCCCCCACCCCGACGAGCAGCTTGACCAGGCTGCCCAGCCGGAGCTGGAGCCCGCCGATGAGCGTGACCAGGATGAGCAGGGCGGGCGAGAACCACTCGGTCGAGACCTCGGCCGCGAGGACCCCGATGACGAGCGCGAGCACGATCAGGGTGATGAGCAGGTTGCGGTCGCGGGCCAGCAGCACCCTCCGGACGAACCGGACGACAGGCACCAGGAAGGGCACCCGTATCAGGGCCGCACGGACCCGTGGCGGGATCAGCGGCGCTGGTCGGGAACTCATGATGCGCCTGACTGTATCGGTCTGACCCGTGTTTGGGCAGCCCACTTGACCAACGCCTTGATCATTAAGCACGGATATTGGGTGGCCGTCCCCCTTTGCCCGCTCCTACCTTGGACGGATGACCTATCCGATCCGTCCGATTGACGAGTCAGAGTGGCCGGCCTACACCCGGGTGCTCGAGGAGGGGTTCGGCTGGACGCCACACCCCGCACAGGCCGAGCGGTGGAAGGCCGAGACCGAGTTCGACCGTACGCTGGCCGTCTTCGACGGCGATCAGATCGTCGGTGTCACCGGCATCTACAGCTTCGCGATGACCGTTCCCGGCGGACGACTGCCCGTGGCGGGGGTGACCGCGGTCAGCGTGCTTCCCTCGCATCGCCGCCGCGGCGTGCTGTCCTCGATGATGCGCAGGCAGCTCGACGACATCCGGGCGCGCGGCGAGTTCGTGGCCGCCCTCTACGCCTCCGAGGCGCTCATCTACGGCCGGTACGGCTACGGCAGGGCCTCCAGCGAGCTGTTCTTCCAGATCGACACCCACAAGTCGGCGTTCGTCCCCGGCGCCCCTTCCGACCCGTCGCTCAGGCTCAGGGTGGTCAAGCCCGCCGACGTGCGGCCCGAGCTGGAGAAGCTGTTCGCCTCCGTCGTCCCGCAGCGCCCCGGCCGGTACGAGCGCAACGACCACTTCTGGAACAGCCTCCTGGCCGACGAGGAGGCCGACCAGCAGGGCGCGGGCCCGTGGCGCTCGATCCTGGCCGAGGACGACCGGGGCGTGCGCGGCTACGCGCTGTTCCGCCTCAAGTCGGCCTGGGACGACAACGGCATCCCGAACGGCACCGTGAAGCTCCAGGAGCTGGAGGCGACCGACCCCGCCGCCTACGCCCTGCTCTGGCGCAGCGTCCTGGACCGCGACCTGGTCTCCAAGGTGCAGTCGGGCGGCCGGCCGGTCGACGACCCGCTCATCGCGCTGCTGGCCGACTCCCGTCAGCTCCGCGCGAGCTGGGCGGACGAGCTCTACGTACGCCTGGTCGAGGTCGGCCCCGCGCTGTCCGCGCGCTCCTACAGCACGCCGGTCGACCTGGTGATCGAGGTCGAGGACGAGATGTGCCCGTGGAACGCCCGGCGCTGGCGCCTGACCGCCGGCTCGTCGGGCGCCGAGTGCGTGCCGGTCGAGGATGAGCCGGACGTGACGCTGCCGGTGGCCTCGCTGGGCTCGGCGTACCTCGGCGACGGCCTGCTCGGCCAGCAGTTCGACGCGGGCCTGCTGCGCGAGCACTCGGCGGGCGCCGTACGCCGGCTCGCCACCGCGATGGCGTGGAGCCCGAAACCCTGGGCGGGACTGACCTTCTGACGTCGAGGGCGGTGACGTAGGCTCGGCGGCATGGCGTTGCAAAGCCTGCAGATCACGGCCATCGTGGCCATGCGTGCCCGCGATGTCTCCAAGCCGTCGAAAGAGCAGCAGGAGGCCGCCGACCGGCGGCCCCTGCGCGACGAGATGCCCAGGCGCGACTCCAGGCGCAAGGGCTAGACAGGCGGGGACGGCCGCTCATGTCGTGGCCGCCCCGCCCTGGGCGCTCTCGCTAGGGAAGCGAGGGAAGCTGGCCGATGGTCTCGTAGGCGGCCAGTTGGGCGATGCGCCTGCTGTGACGCTCGCTGCCGGAGAACGACGTGGCCAGGAAGACCTCCACGAACCGGGTGGCCTCCTCGGTGGAGTGCATGCGGGCGCCGACACTGACGACGTTGGCGTTGTTGTGCTCACGCGCCAGCTTGGCCGTCTCCTCGCTCCAGGCCAGGGCGGCGCGGATGCCGCGCACCTTGTTGGCGCCGATCTGCTCGCCGTTGCCCGACCCGCCGATGACCACCCCCAGGCTGCCGGGGTCGCCGGCGACGCCCTCGGCCGCGCGCAGGATGAACGCCGGATAGTCGTCCTCGGCGTCGTAGACGAAGGGACCGCAGTCGGTCACCTCGTGCCCGTGATCCTTCAGCCAGGACACGAGGTGGTTCTTGAGCTCATAGCCGGCATGGTCGGCACCGATGTAGACACGCACCCGTCCAGTCTTCCACAGCGCCGTGGATCGGGCTCGCCGACTGGAGTAAGGACCGCTAACCTTGTCGAGTCCTTACGCAAGCGAAAGCAGAGATTCATGCGAGAGATCCGCGTCGTCGGCGACCCGGTCCTGCGCACGCCCGCCGAGCCGGTGACGGACTTCGACCGCGAGCTGCGCCGGCTGATCGACGAGATGTTCCAGGTCATGTACGCGGCCGACGGCGTCGGCCTGGCCGGCCCGCAGATCGGCGTCCCCCGGCGGCTGTTCGTCTACGACATCGCGGGACGCAAGGGGCACCTGGTCAATCCGCTGCTGACCGTCGAGGACGCCGAGGAGGTGCCCGACCAGGAGGGCTGCCTGTCCGTGCCCGACCGCCGGACGGGCACCCCGATCTACGCGCCCCTGGCGCGGGCGGCGGGCGTGACGGTCGAGGGGCTGGACCGGTTGCAGCGCCCCGTGCGCGTCAAGGCCCGGGGTTCGCTCGCGCGCTGCTTCCAGCACGAGACCGATCACCTCGACGGCAAGCTCTTCGTCGATCGCCTGCCGCGAAACGAGGCCCGCTCCATCCTGCTGCGGGCATAACGTGGCCGCATGAGCGTGCTTTCCGGCAAGGGCGCGTTGGTCACCGGCGGTTCCAGGGGCATCGGCAAGGCCGTCGTGGAGCGGCTGACCGGCGACGGCGCGGACGTGGTCTTCTGTTACCGGCATGAGGCGGAGGCGGCCGAGCGGGTCGCCAAGGCGACGGGCGCGCACGCGGTGCGGGCCGACCTCGGCAGCAGGCAGGACCTCGATCGGCTGTTCGCCGAGGCGGAGGCGCGGCTGCCCGGGGTCGACATCGTGGTCAACAACGCCGCCACCGTCGAGGGGCAGAAGACCTTCGACGCGATCACGGACGACGACTACGAGCGGGTGTTCGCGGTCAACGCGCGGTCCGTCTTCCTGTCCATCCAGTGGGCGGCGCGGGTGATGCGCGACGGCGGGCGCATCATCAACGTCTCCTCGCTCAACACCGTGGTGCCGGCGCCGGCCCTGGCGCTCTACTGCGGCAGCAAGGGGGCGATGGAGCAGTTCAGCAAGGTCGCCTCGCGGGAGCTGGGCGGGCGCGGCATCACGGTCAACGTGGTCTCGTCCGGGGCCACCGACACCGACATGCTGAGGGCCGCCAACCCGCCCGAGGCGCTGGAGGCGACGCCGGCCTACACCGCGCTGGGGCGGCTCGGCCGGCCCGACGACATCGCGGCGGTGGTCGCGTTCCTCGCCGGGCCCGACGGGCGGTGGGTGACCGGGCAGAACGTGCTGGCCACCGGCGGGCTGTACGTCTGAGCCGTTCGGGTGGCCGTTCGGTGGCCGTTCGGCGCGGCTACAGCTGGAGCGACTTGACTTCGAGGTACTCCTCCAGCCCGTGCTCGCCGAGCTCGCGTCCCACGCCCGACTGCTTGTAGCCGCCGAACGGCGCCAGCGGGTTGAACCGGCCGCCGTTGACCGCCACCTGGCCCGTGCGCAGCCGCCTGGCCACGTCGAGCGCGCGTTCCTCGGTGCCCGCCCAGACGGCTCCGGCCAGGCCGTACTTGGTGTCGTTGGCGATCTCGACCGCCTTGTCCTCGCTCGTGTACGGGATCAGCGACAGCACGGGCCCGAAGATCTCCTCCTGCTCGATCGTCATGCCCGGCTCCACAGCCGCGAACACCGTGGGCTCGACGTAGTAGCCGCGCTCGTACGGCCGGTCGGTGCCGCCGGCCACCAGCCGGGCCCCTTCCTCCTGGCCGCGGTTGATGTAGTGGATCACCCGCTCGCGCTGGGTCGCCGACACCAGCGGGCCGATCTTGGTGGAGTCGTCGAACGGGTCGCCGACCCGGTAGCCGCGGGCCGTCTCGACGGCCAGGTGGACGGCCTCGTCGTACTGGTCGCGCTGGACGAGCATGCGGGTCTGCGCCGAGCAGGTCTGGCCGGCGTTGACGAAGCAGTTGGCCACGCCGACCTTGACGGCCAGGGCGAGGTCCGCGTCGGGCAGGATGACGTTGGCCGACTTGCCGCCGAGTTCGAGCGCGACCCGCTTGACCGACTCCGCGGCCAGCGCGGCCACCCGGCGGCCGGCGGCGGTGGAGCCGGTGAAGGAGACCATGTCCACCGCGGGATGGGCCGCCATCGCCTCGCCGACGACCGGCCCCCGGCCGCTGACCAGGTTGAACACGCCCGGCGGCAGGCCCACCTCGTGGAAGATCTCCGCCAGCGCGTACGCGGCCAGCGGCGCCACCTCGCTCGGCTTGAGCACGACCGTGCACCCGGCGGCCAGGGCGGGCGCCACCTTGCAGACGATCTGGTGCAGCGGGTAGTTCCACGGCGTGATCGCGGCCACCACCCCGATCGGCTCCTTGACCACCAGCGAGTTGCCCACGCGGGTCTCGCGCGGATACTCGGCGGCGAGCGTGGCGTAGGAGGCCAGGACGCTCACCGGCATGAGCGTCTGCACTCTGAGCGCGAAGGCCAGCGGCGCGCCCATGTCGGTGGCGATGATCTCGGCCACCTCGTCTGATCGCTGTTTCAGCAGCTCGGCGGCGTCGGCGAGGAGTTTGCCCCGCTCGGCGTGGGTCACCCGGGACCATTCGGGGAAGGCTCTCGCGGCGGCGCCGGCCGCCGCTTCGACATCGTCGGGGACACCCGCGGGCACCCGGTCGATGATCTCTTCGGTGGCCGGGTTGACGACCTCGATGGAGTCGTCCGATGCCGAAGCGGTCCAGGAGCCGTCGATATACAGCTGACGCATGGCCCCATCTTTACAGTGCGTCAGGCCCGAGGGCGAGGGCTCATCCTGAGCCGGGGATAAGCTCTTTCCACCGCGGCCTGGTTTTCTTCCCCTCGGGGATCAGTCGAACTGCGGGCGCCGGGTGCGGGTGCGCTTCAGTTCGAAGAAGTCGTCGTACTGGGTGACGGCCAGGACGCCGTCCCAGAGCTTGCCCGCGTCGTCGCCGCGCAGGATCTTCGTGATGACCGGGCCGAAGAAGGCGTTGTCGCCGACGCGGATGATCGGGGTGCCGACCTCCTGGCCGACCAGGCCGATGCCCTCGTCGTGGGAGGCGCGGATGGTGGCGTCGTACTCCTCGGAGTGCATGGCCTCGGCCAGGCTCCGTTCGAGGCCGGCGTCGTCGAGCGCGCCCTCGATGACCTCGCGCAGGCGCTCGGGCTGCTTGCTCATGCCCTGGTTGTGCAGGCGGGTGCCGAGCCCGGTGTAGAGCTCGCCGATGACGTGCTCACCGTGCTTGGCCGCGGCCGCGGCGATGACCCTGACCGAGCCCATGGCCCTGGCGGCGCGTTCGAGGTAGTCGGCGGGTACGTCTTTCTCCTCGTTGAGGAAGTAGAGCGACATCTGCCGCCAGCGCGGCTGGATCGGCCGGACCTGCTCCACCTCCAGCAACCAGCGCGAGGTCACCCACGCGAACGGACAGGAGGGGTCGAACCACAGGTCCACGGGAATCTTCTCTGTCATGTCTGCCCGTAACCTGAGGTGGTTCGGGTCCTATTCCCGGCATGGCAGGATACGGACAACCCCGACGAAGTGGTGAAAAGGAGCGCAACTTGGCAGGCAACCTGACCCGGGACGAGGCTCGTGAGCGCGCCCGGCTGTTGAAGGTCGAGTCTTACGAGGTCGCACTCGACCTGACCGAGGGAGAGGAGCGCTTCGAGAGCGTCACGACGGTCCGCTTCACCAGCACCCGGCCGGGCGAGTCCACCTTCGTCGACCTGCACGGGGCCACCGTCCGCAAGGTCACGCTGAACGGCGCCGACCTCGACGTGTCGGCCTACGACGCCGAGCGGGGCCGCTTCCCCCTCCCCTCGCTCGCCGAGTCCAACGTGCTGGTCGTCGACGCCGACTGCTCCTACATGCGCACGGGCGAGGGCCTGCACCGCTTCGTCGACCCGGTCGACCAGCAGGTCTACCTGCACAGCCAGTTCGAGACGGCCGACGCCCACCGCATGTACGCCTGCTTCGACCAGCCCGACCTCAAGGCCACGTTCCAGCTCACGGTGCTGGCCCCGGCCGGCTGGGAGGTCGTCTCCAACGCCGCCGCCTCCGTGGTGACCGAGCTGCCCGAGCAGGCCGGCCGGCACGGCACGGTGCGGGCGGCCAGGCGCTGGGAGTTCCCGGCCACGCCTGTGCTGTCCACGTACATCACCGCGCTGGTCGCCGGGCCCTTCCACAAGGTGACCTCCGAGCACGACGGCATCCCCCTGGGCGTCTACTGCCGCGCGTCGCTGGCCGAGCACCTCGACGCCGACAACATCCTCGAGGTCACCCGTCAGGGCTTCGACTTCTTCCACCGCGTCTTCAGCGTGCGCTACCCGTTCGGCAAGTACGACCAGCTCTTCGTGCCCGAGTTCAACGCGGGCGCGATGGAGAACGCCGGCTGCGTGACGTTCCTGGAGGACTACGTCTTCCGGTCCAGGGTCACCGACGCGGTCGTCGAGCGGCGCGCGGAGACGATCCTGCACGAGATGGCCCACATGTGGTTCGGCGACCTCGTCACCATGCGCTGGTGGGACGACCTGTGGCTGAACGAGTCGTTCGCCACCTACATGTCCGTGCTGGCCCAGGCCGAGGCGACGCGGTGGGGCAAGGGCGCGTGGACCACGTTCGCGAACGTGGAGAAGTCCTGGGCCTACCGCCAGGACCAGCTCCCCTCCACCCATCCCATCGCCGCCGACATCCCCGACATGCAGGCGGTCGAGGTCAACTTCGACGGCATCACGTACGCCAAGGGCGCCTCGGTGCTCAAGCAGCTCGTCGCCTACGTCGGCCTGGACAACTTCCTGGCCGGGGTGCGCGACTACTTCGCCGAGCACGCCTGGGGCAACACCGAGCTGAAGGACCTGCTCACCGCCCTTGAGCGCACCTCCGGCCGCGACCTGTCCTCCTGGTCGAAGGAGTGGCTGGAGACCTCCTGGGTCAACACGCTGCGGCCGGCGTTCGAGGTGTCCGGCGGGCGCTTCACCAAGTTCGAGGTGCTCCAGGAGGCACCCGCGGACTATCCGACGCTGCGCTCCCACCGGGTCGCGATCGGCCTCTACTCGCTGGCCGACGGCAAGCTGACCCGGACCAAGCGGGTCGAGCTGGACGTGGTCGGCGCCCGTACGGACGTGGCCCAGCTCGTCGGCGAGGAGCAGCCCGACCTGGTGCTGCTCAACGACGACGACCTGACCTACGCCAAGATCCGGCTCGACGAGGACTCGATGCGGACGCTGGTCGAGGGCGGCATCGCCGCGTTCACCGAGTCGCTGCCGCGCGCCCTGTGCTGGTCGGCGGCCTGGGACATGACCCGCGACGGCGAGATGTCCACGCGCGACTACGTCAAGCTGGTCGTCTCCGGGGCGGGCACGGTCAGCGACATCACCGTGCTGCAGGCGGTGCTGCGCCAGGCGCGCATGGCGGTGCAGCAGTACGCCGACCCGGCCTGGCGGCCCGAGGGGCTGGCGCTGCTGGCCGCCGAGCTGCGCTCGCTGCTCGCTTCGGCCCAGCCGGGCTCCGACCAGCAGCTCGCCTACCTCCAGGCGTTCGCCCCCGTGGCCAGCGCCGACGAGGACCTGAACCTGCTGGAGCACATCCTCGACGGCACCTCGGTGCCCGAGGGGCTGAGCGTCGACACCGACCTGCGCTGGAGCCTCGTGCACGCGCTGGTCTCCGGCGGCCGGCTGGCCGAGGCCGACATCGACGCCGAGCTCGAACGGGACCCTACGGCGACGGGTGAGCGCCAGGCCGCGCTCTGCCGGGCCGCGATCCCGTCCGCCGAGGCCAAGGCGGCGGCGTGGGAACGGATCGTGGGCGGCAAGCTGGCCAACCACATCGCCCGTACGACGATCGGCGGTTTCCAGGACCCGCACCACCCCGAACTGCTGGCGCCGTACCGCGAGAAGTACTTCGCGGAGGTGGGCCGGATCTACCGCGAGTGGACGTTCGACCAGGCTTCGACGTTCGCCGTCGGGTGTTTCCCCTCGCTGCTGATCGAGCCGGAGACGGTGCGGGCGGCGCAGGACTTCCTGGCGCGGGAGCAGCCGCCGCAGGCGCTGCGCCGGCTCATCCTGGAGGGCGCCGACGGTGTCAGCCGCGCTCTGCGCAACAGGGAGAAGGACGCCGCTTCCGGCTGATCTCCGCCCTGATCATGCGGCCGATCGGCCCGCGCGGGAACGCGGGGGCCGATCGGCTGCGCGGACTTGACGTGGGCATCCTGGGCGCGGTGTTAGCCTCGAAACCGTGCTAGGCCAGGGGACCACCCTCAACGACCGCTACGTGCTCGGCGACCGCCTCGGCGGCGGGGGCATGGGCGAGGTCTGGCGTGCCGACGACACGGTTCTCGGGCGCTCGGTCGCGGTCAAGGTGCTCATGCCCGCGCTCTCCGAGGACCCGACGTTCACCCAGCGCTTCCACAACGAGGCCAGGGCCATGGCCACGCTCAGGCATCCGGGCGTGGTCGACGTCTACGACTACGGCACCTGCGACGTCGGCGGCCGCCAGGTGAGCTTCCTCGTCATGGAATACGTGCAGGGCGAGTCGCTCGACCGCGTCCTGCGGCGCGGCCCGCTGCCGGTCGAGACGACCATGCGCCTGGTGGCGGAGGTCGGCGACGCGCTGGCCGCCGCGCACGCGCAGGGCATCGTGCACCGCGACGTCAAACC
This sequence comes from Nonomuraea maheshkhaliensis, assembly GCF_039529435.1. Taxonomy (NCBI): domain Bacteria; kingdom Bacillati; phylum Actinomycetota; class Actinomycetes; order Streptosporangiales; family Streptosporangiaceae; genus Nonomuraea; species Nonomuraea maheshkhaliensis. Next base: position 62,214 of record NZ_BAAAMU010000035.1, on the reverse strand, counting down.
GGCCAACCTCATGGTCAGGCCCGACGGCGCGGTGGTGCTCACCGACTTCGGCATCGCCCACTCGGCCTCGGCCGGCCAGCTCACGGCCACGGGGACGATGTTGTGCTCGGCCGGCTACTGCGCTCCCGAGATGGCCACGGCCAGCGACGTGACGCCGGCGGTCGACATCTACGCGCTGGGCGTGGTGGCGTACGAGTGCCTGAGCGGGCATCTGCCGTTCCAGGGCGACACTCCCGTACAGATCATCTTCAAGCACCTCAACTCCCCCATCCCGCGGCTGCCCGGCGACGTGCCGCCGGGGCCGCGGCAGGTGGTGGAGCGGGCGCTGGAGAAGGCGCCCGACGCGCGCTGGCAGTCGGCGCCGCAGATGGCCCAGGCCGCGCGCCAGGCGCTGACCGCTCCCGAGACGCTGCCCATGCCGCCCAGGCGGCGCGTGACGCGGGCGGCGCTGACCATCACGGCCGCCGTGGCGGTGTCGCTGGCCGTGGCGGGCTTCGTCTGGCTGCGGCCCTCAGGGCCCGCCGCCAGCGAGGAGGTGCCGCCGCCGGTGATCGGCAGCACCACGATCGAGTTCACCCCCTCCTCGCCGCCGGCCACCGGCCGCGACCTGGCGTCGCCGCCCCCGGTCAAGCGCACGGCGGCACCCAGGCCCACGCGCTCCGCGCCCGTGGCGACGACGTCGCCGCCCACCGTGACGGCCGAGCCCACCACCACGCGCCCGGGCACGACCACGCCGCCCACCACGCCTGCCACGACGGAGCCCGAGGAGCCGACGCCCGACCCGACCACGCCTGGGCCTGAGGAGCCGACGGCCGAGCCCACGATCACCCGGCCGCCCGGGGAGATCCAGTGCGTCCGCGCGCCCTGCCCCGGCTGATCAGCCCGAGGCGCGCGGCAGGCGACCGGCGGCGTGTCCTGGCTGGTGGCAGGGGTGATGCCGGTCAGATCGGCGCTCCTGGAGCAGCGCGCCCGGCTCCGGCCTCCCTGGGTTCCATGTCCTTGTCCGGTCGCTGATCGTGAGAAAGTCGTCGCGTGGACTCGACTCGTGACCTGTTCATCGCCCTGGCCCGCCGCTACGCCTTCGCCGACCTGGGCGCGCTCGCACCGGACGAGGAGATCGCGGAGGTGTGCGAGTTCGGGCAGCGGTTGCTCTCGCTCGACGCCGAGGACTTCGCGGCCGAGGCCCGGGCTGTCCCCGCCGACCTGCGGCGGCGGGCGCGGGCCTGCCACATGCCGCAGACGCCGCGCGAGCAGCCGCGCGGGGCGCTGGAGTCGCTGCGTCCCGCGTACGGGCTGCTGCTGGAGGTCATCGCCGTACGGTGGCACCGGCGCGAGCTGAGCCCGATGATCGCCGCCGTGCACATCGCCAGCGAATACCTGCCGCTGCTGGCCTTCGAGCCGCAGCTCGGGCACGCCGGCGATCCCGCCAGGTGGCCCGCGGGGCTGAGCGCGTCAGGGAGCAGGTTCGGCGTGATCGGCGACCGGGAGTGCGACCACACCAAGTCCGAGCAGTCGGCCACGAACCGGACCCTGCGCGTGTCCGGGGAGCCGGCGGAGGGCTGGCGGGCGTACTTCGACCGGCAGCACAGCCAGGTCGCCGGGGCGGTGGCCGTGTGCGTGGCGACCTGCCGCAACCCGTGCACGGCCATGGACTGGATCGATCCCGAGCCGCGCGCCGACCTGCAGTCGCGGGCGCGCACGGCGCTGGCCTTCGCCGAGACGCCGCTCGTCCGGCTGCGCCACGCCGCCCCCGTCGGCCACGGGTTCGGGGTACCGTCGCCCGAGGAGGTGCTCGACGCCTGGGAGCGCAGCCGGGCGGGGCTGGACAAGAACGCCGTCGGCTCGGCGGCGCTGAAGGACGACGGGTTTCCGCTGCCCGGGCTGCCGTCGCTGTTCTCGGCCGTGGCCGAGGCCCCGATCGAGCCGGCGTCACTGCTGGCCGGGGTCAGCGAACACGTCGTACGCCTGCTCGAACGGCACTGACGCCCGGCGGTGCGGGCACGCCGGAGCCGCCGGGCGGCAGGCGCCTGGAACGGCGGCGCTTAGCGACGGGCGGTCGCCTGTTCGCCCAGGGCGGCGATGCCGTACAGCAGGCCGCCGATCAGGTCGCCCACGCTGAAGGCGGTGGCCATCGACATCGCGGTCAGCCGGCACGCGCTGTCGCTCAGCCGCCGCCGCGCGTCCTCGCCCGTGACGATCTCCAGCCCCCGTCCGGCGAGGTCCACGAAGATCACCACGGCGCGGTCGGCCTCGTCACCCAGGGCGGCGTGCAGGCGTTCGGCGAAGTGGCGGCGCCCGCCCACCGGCTCGCCGATGAAGACGCCGAACCGCAGCCCGCTGCGGCGCTCGGCGGTGTGCAGGGCCTTCCTGACGTCGTCGGCCTGAGCGGCGGTCAGTCCCTTCATGCGCACCTCACCATCCCGCGGAGGCGCCACCGACGCGCCTGCCGGGCTCGGCGGTCTCGGCCGCGGCCACCCAGTCGTGCTCGGGCACGTCCGCCCATGCGGGCACGCGGTCGGCCAGCACCAGCCCTGAGGTGCTCACGCCGCGCTCGCTCCTGGAGGGGCCGCCCAGCCACACCGGGCCCGCTTCGATCCGGCGGCGCGCGCCGCGCCCCGGCACCATGACGAGCAGGCTGATCAGCACGAACAGCCCCATGGACACCCCGATGAGAAAGAGCAGGATCTCTGCCGCGCTGTTCACAACAAGACCGTAATCCTCGTGAGCGGGTCCGGCCAGACCCGATGCCGGCCGCGACCCCCGCGTCTTTTCCCGGTAAGATCGTTTGCCGGTGCTTCTCTAGAGAAGAACAGTAGACATACCCCGAAATCAGGCGTGGAACACGATGAGCTGGGCCATAAAACTATGGACGCGGCAACACTAGGAATCGATCGAATCCCCGGGCTACGGTGAGTGACGTGGACTCCGACAACCAGCGAGAAGACGGTCTCAACGCGTCTCCCATCTGGGTGAGCGACCGACCAGAAAGCGAGCAGACCGCCGCCGCCAAGCCTTCGGCGCCCACCTCCACGTACGCGCCGCTCCAGCGCGCGTCCGTGCGCGACCTGCTGCAACAACCCCGTTTCCGCCGCCTGCGCAACCGGCTGATCGTGGCGGTCGCCGCGGGTCTGGTGGTGGGGTTCCTCGTGCGCGACTGGCGGGTGGGCGTGACCGCGGGCGTGATCGCGGCCGTTCTCGAGGCGGTCTGGCGGGCACGCTCCAACTCCTCCGTGCCGGCGTGGCGGCGGTCGTCCGTGGCGGAGCGGCGCACCGAGGCGCAGCTGCGCAAGCTCGAACGCAGCGGCTATCGCACGTTGCACGCGCGGGCGATCCCGGGCAGCGAGGCTCAGATCGACCACCTCGTGGTGGGCCCGACGGGCGTCTACGCGGTCGACTCCGAGAAGTGGGACCGCCGGCTGCCCGTACGCGTGCAGATGGGCAAAAAGCTCTTTCACGGCCCGTTCGACATGAAACCCCGCCTCACCGAGGCCAAGTGGGAGGCGTCGCAGGCCAGCACTCTGATCAGCGAGTCGTTCGGCCGTGAGATCGCCGTGGTGCCGTCGCTGGCCATCTACGGCCCGCCCGTGCCCTGGAAGATCATGACCATTCGCGGCGTGGACGTCTACCAGGGCGACCGCGCGCGCAAGTGGATCACCAAGCGGGAGCGGGCGCTGACGACCACCGAGATCGACCGCATCTACGACATCGCCGCCCAGGCGCTGCCCGCCCGCTACGGCGAGGACTGACCGGGCTCGTCCGCTCCAGGTTCATCCGCTCCGGCCGCCAGTCTCGCGCCGAACTCGTCGAGACGGGCGGCCAGCTCTTTGCTCGGTGGCAGCGTGGCGGGCAGCCGCGAATACACCGCCGCGCCGAAGCCGGCCTGGCGGACGATGTGGTCGAGCAGCGCCTCCCTGTCGCGCGGCCAGGGGAACGCCGGCTGCGCGATCAGCAGGGAGACGCAGCCGTGCACGGCCGACCAGAGGCCGAGCGCGAGCTTCTCCGGGTCGCCTTCGAACACCCGCGTCTCCACGCAGGCCGCGACGGCGGCCACCATGTGGCGAAAGGCCGTCTCGGCGGCCGGTGGCACGCCCGGCGCCGCTGACGGGCGCAGCATCAGCACCCGGTACTGCACGGGGTGGTCGAGGGCGAAGCGGGCGTAGGCGCGGGCGCATTTGCCGAGCGCGAGGAACGGGTCGCCGCCGAGGTTGCCGGTGAACACGCGGCCCAGCTCGTCCCAGACCCGCATGCAGACGGCCTCGACGAGCGCGTCCTTGTCGGCGAAGTGCAGGTAGACCGAGGGTGTGGAGACGCCCGCGCGGTCGGCCACGGCGCGCAGGGTGAGCGCGTCCTCGGTGCCCGCCTCTGCCAGCAGGTCCTCGGCCGCGCGCAGGATCTCCTCGCGCAGCAGGGCCCCTTCTCCGCGTCTGGCGCGTACGCGTCTGGTGCTCATGAATCTCACATTGACGTCGTCAAGTTAACGATGTCAATCTGAGGTCCTGCGGAAGGGGCGTACTCCATATGGGGATTTTTCAGGAAGCGACCGCTGTGACGGCGCACGGGGATGGCGCGTTCGGCGCCACCCTGGACGCGCGGTGGAGTGTGGGCAGCCGGCTGCACGGGGGCTATCTCCTGGCCGTACTGGGCCGGGCCGCCTGCGAGAGCGCGGCCGGCGGCGGGCATCCGCACGTGACGGCCGTCAGCGGCACGTTCATCGAGCCGCCCGAGCCGGGCGCGGCCGTCGCACGGGTCGAGACGCTGCGCGTCGGCAGGACCGTGGCCCAGGTCAGGGCCGCTCTCGTGCAGGAAGAGCGCATCCGGGTCGAGGCGCACATCACGCTGGGCCTGCTGGACGACGCCGACCCGTGGTGGTCGGGGCACGAGCCGGTGGACCTCCCGCCCGAGCAGGACTGCTTCCGCATGACCGTCGACCCCCCTGGCGCGAGCTTCAGCGTGCCGCTGATGGGCGTGATCGAGGAGCGGCTGGACCCCGCGCACCTGGCCTTCGCCGCCGGCGCTCCCTCCGGGCGCGGGGTGATGGCGAGCTGGCAGCGGCTGGCCGACGGCTCCGACTGGGACCCGCTCAGCCTGCTGGTGGCACTGGACCCGGTGCCACCAGTCTCGTTCGACCTGGGGTTGTCGGGGTGGGTGCCGACGATCCAGCTCTCTGCCTATCTGCGCAGGCTGCCCGCCCCCGGGCCGGTCAGGGTGCGGCTGGCGGCCACGGACATCTCGGGTGAGAGGATGGACGAGATGGCGCACGTCTGGGACGACAAGGGCCGCCTCGTGGCCCAGGCCACCCAGCTCGCCGCCGTCCGCCTGCCGGACCGGCGGTAGTCGCTCGGGCGTGCGCGGGGCCGGGGCACGATCCGGTAACGGCCGTCCGACACATGGACAGTTGTCTCAGTTGCCGGGCGGCGGCCGTAACATGTGAGGACTCGCTAGCGATGGGAGAAGCCCAATGCCCGCCCTCAGGTCACGCACAGTCACCCACGGCAGGAATATGGCCGGTGCCCGGGCCCTGCTCCGGGCGACCGGCGTAGCCGGGAGCGATTTCGGCAAGCCCATCATCGCGGTGGCCAACAGCTTCACCCAGTTCGTCCCGGGCCATGTGCATCTGCGCGAGGTCGGCGACGTGGTGTCCGCGGCGATCAGGGAGGCGGGGGCGATCCCCCGCGAGTTCAACACGATCGCGGTCGACGACGGCATCGCGATGGGCCACGGCGGCATGCTCTACTCGCTGCCCTCGCGCGAGCTCATCGCCGACGCGGTCGAGTACATGGTCGAGGCCCACTGCGCGGACGCGCTGATCTGCGTCTCCAACTGCGACAAGATCACGCCCGGCATGCTGCTCGCCGCGTTCCGGCTGAACATCCCGACGATCTTCGTCTCCGGCGGGCCCATGGAGGCCGGCAAGACGCCCGGCAAGAAGCTCGACCTGATCGACCCGATGATCGCCTCCGCCGACGACTCGGTCTCCGACGCCGACCTGCTGGCCATGGAGGAGAACGCCTGCCCGACCTGCGGCTCGTGCTCCGGCATGTTCACAGCCAACTCGATGAACTGCCTGGTCGAGGCCATCGGCCTGGGGCTGCCCGGCAACGGCACGATCCTGGCCACGCACAAGGCGCGCAAGCAGCTGTTCGAGGACGCGGGCCGCCAGCTCGTCGAGATCACCCGCCGCTACTACGAGGACGGCGACGAGTCGGTGCTGCCGCGCTCGATCGCCACCCGCGAGGCGTTCGAGAACGCGATGACCCTCGACGTGGCCATGGGCGGCTCGACCAACACGATCCTGCACATCCTGGCCGCCGCCCGCGAGGCCCAGGTCGACTTCGGGCTCAAGGAGATCAACGAGATCTCGCTGCGGGTGCCGTGCCTGTGCAAGGTCGCCCCGGCCACGGACAAATACCACGTCGAGGACGTCCACCGGGCCGGCGGCATCCCCGCCATCCTGGGCGAGCTCGACCGCGCCGGGCTGCTGCACCGCGACGTGACCACGGTCAACGGCGGCACCCTCGCCGACCTGCTGACCACGTGGGACGTGCGCTCGCCTTCGGTGAAGCCCGAGGCCGTCGAGCTGTGGCACGCCGCGCCCGGCAACGTGCGCACGGTCAAGGCGTACTCCCAGGACAACCGCTGGGACGAGCTCGACCTCGACCGCGAGGCCGGATGCATCCGCGAGCGCGAGCACGCCTACACCGCCGACGGCGGCCTGGCCGTGCTCTACGGCAACATCTCGCGCGATGGCTCCGTGGTGAAGACGGCCGGGGTCGACGAGTCGATCTGGACGTTCAGCGGGCCGGCGGTGGTGTTCGAGTCGCAGGAGCAGGCGGTCGAAGGCATCCTCGGCGGGCGGGTCAAGGCCGGCGACGTGGTCGTCATCCGCTACGAGGGCCCCAAGGGCGGGCCCGGCATGCAGGAGATGCTCTACCCGACGTCCTTCCTCAAGGGCAAGGGCCTGGGCAAGGCGTGCGCGCTGGTCACCGACGGGCGTTTCTCCGGCGGCACTTCGGGGCTGTCGATCGGGCACACCTCCCCCGAAGCGGCCGAGGGCGGCGCGATCGCGCTGGTCGAAGACGGCGACATCATCGACATCGACATCCCCAACCGGCTGCTGGAGCTGCGCGTGCCCGAGGCCGAGCTGGCCGCCCGGCGCGAGAAGCTGCTGGCCGAGCTGGGCGGATACCGGCCGCGTGACCGCGACAGGAAGGTCAGCGTGGCGCTGCAGGCGTACGCGGCGATGACGACGTCCGCCTCGACGGGCGCCTCCCGCGACCTGTCCCAGCTCTCCCGGTGACGCACGACCTGCTCGGGTCGCTCGCGCGATCTGCTCGGGTTTTCGCCGTGATTCGCGGCCTGTTCGGGGGCTCTCGCGGTGGTTCGTGACCTGTGCGGCAGGTGACAGGAATGTCGCCGTCTGCCGCACAGGTTTTCGAAAATTGTCGGTGGTCGCCCGTATTCTTTGGGTATGACGACAGTCGTGAAGCACGATACTCGCCCGCTGACGACCGCCGAGATCGCCGCACTCGCACTCTCCCTCGCCCACCTCGGCGCGGGGCCGCAGGCCGTCACCGCCCGGCGTGGCCTGCAACACGCGTTCGAGCACCTGGAGCTCGACGACGACGTCATCGCCACCACGCTCGCGACCCTCACCGAGCCGCTGCCCACCGACGTGGCCTCCCGGGCCAGGCTCATGGCCGACGCCATCACCAGCCGGCTCAACATCCGCCTGCACTACCGTGACGCCTCGGGCCACGTCACCGCCCGCGACGTCGAGCCGGTGACGTGCCTGGTCCACCGCGAATACTGGTATCTGGTCGGGGTGTGCAGGATGCGCCGGGCGATCAGGGCGTTCAGGTTCGACCGGATCATCGCGGTCGAGCCGACGCTCACCCCGTCCCGCCCGCACCTGGCCGACCGCTTCCTGCCCTTCCAGCGCCGCAAGCGGCGCGCGATCACGGCCGCCTGACCCGGTCCGACCTCCCCTGGCCACGCCCGCCGGTCAGGGGAGGGACGACAGATCCCGTTTCGGACGTCCTTCCGGCCAGGCGGACGTCCTTCGGGCCGCTCCCGCCGGTCGGGGTCGGGCGGCAGATCTGGGTGAAGTTTGACCCGGCGGTCTCCGGTCGTTGGGGTGGCGGGTGGCAGGCTCCCGGGCATGCGCGTTCGGCACCTCTTGCTCTTCGCCGCCCTGCTGATCACCTACGCCGGCTCTCCCGTGCCGCCGCACAGGCCGCCGGACACGGTGACGGGCACCACGACGGGCGCGGCATCGGGTCTGGCGCCGGGGCCGGTGGTCGTGGCGCGGCGGGTGCCGGGGACGGAGGCCGCAAGGGCGCTGCCGCCGGCCGAGCGGCGGGCGCTCGATCGGGCTCTGGGGCGCTACCTGCGCGAGCGCCCCGGCCGCGCGGCCCTGGCCGTCTACGACCGCATGACCGGCATCAGGTACGCCTTCCGCGAGCGGGTCCCGTTCCTGCTGGCCAGCGTGGCCAAGGTGGACATCCTGCTGGCGTTCCTCCTGGGCAAGGGCGGCGAGCCCCTGAGCGGTCACGAGCGGGAGCTGGCCTCGCGGATGATCCGCCACAGCGACAACGACTGCGCCCGCGACCTCTACCTGACCATCGGCGGCCGGGAGGGGCTGGACCGGATGCTGCGTCAGGTCGGCGCCCGGCACACCCGCCCCGGCGCCGGGACGTCATGGGGGATCACCCACAGCCGGCCGTCGGACCAGGTCAGGATCCTGGAGCAGCTCACCGACCCCGAGGGGCCGCTGACCGCCCGCAGCCGGCACTACGCCATGGAGCTCATGTCGTCGGTGGAGCCGGCGCAGAGCTGGGGAGTCAGCGCCGCCGCCCCTGAGGGTGAGACGGCGCTCAAGAACGGCTGGCTGCCCGCCGACGCCCACGACGGGTTGTGGACGGTCAACAGCGTGGGACGGCTCCAGGTGCACGGGCACGAGTTGCTGCTCGCCGTACTGTCAGAGCGCAGCCCCGACCTGGAGACCGGCGTCACCACCGGCGAAGGGCTGGCCCGGCTGGCGGCGGACGCGCTGACGCGGCCGGGCGACGCGGCCGTCCTCGGCCGGTGGCCGACAGCGGCCGGCGCCCTGACCGCCGAGCCCGGGCTTCCCGAGGGACCGCCGGCGGGTCAGGAGGCGCAGCAGCCTCCGCCGCAGCAGCCGCCGCCACCGCCGGCCTTCGGGGCCGCGGCGCCACCGGTCATGGCGACCGTGGACAGCAGTTTGACCGTGTCGCCGTGGCCTTCCGGGCACGTCGCCGGATCGTCGGAGGCGGACATGGGGCGGGACACCTCGAACGTGGAGCCGCAGGCGCGGCAGCGGAAGTCGTAACGCGGCATGCGCCAAGCTTAGCCCCGTCAGCGATAGGTGAGGTGGGCGTAGTCGGCCACCGGTTCGTAGCCGATCGCCTGGTAGATGGCGTTGCTGGTGGGGTTGTTCAGGTCGGTGAAGAGCACGACCTGCTCGCAGCGCTCCGCCAGGCCGGTCCGGCTGGCGAAGGCGGTGACGGCGGCCCCGTAGCCGCGCCGGCGGCGGGAGGGCGGCGTGTAGACGGGTCCGATGCGGCAGACGCCGCCGGCCGCCGGGGAGAGGGCGGCGAGCGAGACGGGCCCCTCGTCGGACTCCCAGACGAACAGCTCGCGCCCGGCCAGCCGCCGCGCTACCCGTTCGACGACGTCGCCCTCGCCCATGGCGACCTCCTCCCCGAACGCCTGATACCAGCTCACCAGCAGCGGAAAGTCGGCCGGCACCGCGGGCCTGCCCCGGCCGGGCACGTCGGGGACGCTGAGCGTGCCGAGCCGGTAGAGGCGTTCCGAGACGACCCTGTCGGGCGGTCCGAGCAGCCGGGTGACCTCGGCGGTCACGTCGAGCGGGCCCACGAGCGCGGGCAGGCCGCCGTGACGCGCCTGGACGAACGCGCCGACCGCCTCGACCGGCACCGAGAAGAGCCCGACGGGGTGCGGCGGCGTCTGGAAGACCGCCCCGAGAACCTCACCGTCCACCGTCCACCAGCCGAACAGCAGGTCCTTCGCCGGCATGCCGGCCCGCAGGTTGGCCAGGATGGTCAGCGGCACGGTGTTGCGCACCGGGTCGCCGAGCAGGAACGGCTCGGCGACCGCGGCGTACTCCTCGACGTCTGAGGTGAAGGTCCACATGCCTGGCATGGTGTCAGGCGGTGGCACTCCGGCTCAATGCGGTTGTGTCAGGCCGCGGCCTCGAGGTAGGGCGCCCATTGCGGGTCGCCGGCGAGCGAGGCGCCGATGAGCCGCCAGTGGGCGCCCCTTGGCACCGCGGGGCTGACGCGCAGCGTCCACCCCAGCTCCTCAAGGTATTTGTCGGCCTTCCTGTGGTTGCAGGTGGTGCAGGAGGCGACGCAGTTTTCCCAGGTGTGGGTGCCGCCCCTGGACCGGGGGATCACGTGGTCGATGGTCTCGGCCCGCTGCCCGCAGTAGGCGCAGCGGTAGTCGTCGCGCCGCATGAGGGCGGCCCTGGTCAGCGGGATGCGGGACCGGTAGGGAATGCGGACATATCTTCGAAGTCTGATCACCGACGGCACGTCGAGCGTGCGGCTCGCGGAGCGCAGCACCGCGCCCCTGCCGTCACGGTGGACGACGTCGGCCTTCTCCCGCAGCACGAGCACCACGGCGCGGTGCAGCGAGAGGGTGGTCAGTGGCTCGTAGGTGGCATTGAGCAGCAGGACTTGGCGCATCATCGGGCCTCTCCCTGCTGCGCGCGTATCAAAGGGGACATGCCGCGGCATGTCCCGACTGTCGGCCCCTCCTGGGGCACTAGTGCTTCCGTCACGTGGACCTCCGCCGGACGGTCCAGCGGATGGTCACCACGGCACCGTCCTGTCACCAAGTCTGGCGTTTGCACCGTGGTCCCCGCCACCCCAAAAACCTCCTGCCGGAATGACCAAAGGGACTCACGGTACGTTTTATGCCCGCTCGACCAGCGCTTTACGCATGCCCGTTGGCAGTAGGGTTCGAGACATGACCCGAGAGCCGTACCCGACCGCGCGCCGCGACGACGTGGTCGACATCCTGCACGAGACGCCTGTTCCCGACCCCTATCGATGGTTGGAGGATCCGGACAGCCCGGAGACGAAGGGATGGCTGCTCGGGCAGGCCGACCTGTTCGCGAAGGAGCGGGGACCGCAGCGGTTCAAGAGCCGCGTCGCCGAGCTGCTGCGGTCCGGCTCGGTCGGGGTGCCGGTCTGGCGGGGCGGGCGCCACTTCTTCTCGCGCCGCACCCCCGACCAGGAGCACGCGGTCTACTACGTGGCCGAGCCCGACGGCGCCGAGCGGGCGCTGGTCGACCCGATGGCGATCGACCCCTCCGGGCTCACCACGCTCGACGCGGTGCAGCCCGACAAGGAGGGCAGGCTGCTGGCGTACCAGATCTCGGTGGGCGGCGACGAGGAGTCGGTGCTCTACGTCATCGACGTCACCACCGGCGCGCGCGTCGAGGGCCCGATCGACCGGTGCCGCTACTCCCCCATCGCCTGGCTGCCGGGTGGTGCGGCGTTCTACTACGTGCGCAGGCTGCCGAGCACCGAGGTGCCGGAGAACGAGACGCAGTTCCACCGCCGGGTCTACCTGCACCGCGTCGGCACCTCCACCGAGGACGACGTGATGATCTTCGGCCAGGGCCTGAAGATGACCAACTACTACGGCGTGTCCGTCTCGCGCGACGGCCGCTGGCTGCAGGTGTCCGCCCACGAGGGCACGGCGCCGCGCAACGACCTGTGGGTGGCAGACCTGACCGAGTCGCCGATCGACCGGCCGGAGCTGCGGGTCGTGCAGGAGGGCGTGGACGCGCAGACGGGGCTCGTCTTCGGCCGCGACGGCAGGCTCTACGTCCACACCGACCGCGACGCGAGCAGGGGCCGGGTGTGCGTGAGCGACCCGGCGGCGCCGGAGTTCGGCAACTGGCGCGACCTGATCCCCGAGGACCCCGAGGCGGTGCTGTCCGACTTCGCGATCCTCGACGACCTGGAGCGCCCGGTCATGCTGGTGGGCTGGACCCGCCACGCCATCAGCGAGATCAGCGTGCACGACCTGGCGACCGGCGAGCGCCTGGGCGAGGTGCCCACGCCGGGGCTCGGCACGATCGGCGGCATCTCCGAGCGTCCCGAGGGCGGCCACGAGGCGTGGTTCGGCTACACCGACAACACCACGCCGCCCACCATCCAGCGCTACGACGCCGGCACGGGCGAGACCACGCTCTGGGCGGCCTCCCCCGGCGCGGTCGAGGTGCCCGACGTCCGCACCGAGCAGGTGGTCTACCGCTCCAAGGACGGCACCGACGTCCGCATGCTGGTCATCTCTCCGACCGGCGCGGCCGAGGGCCCGCGGCCGACCATCCTGTACGGCTACGGCGGCTTCGGCCTGTCCATGTCCCCCGGCTACTCGGCCTCGATCCTGGCCTGGGTGGAGGCGGGCGGCGTCTACGCCATCGCCAACCTGCGCGGCGGCGGCGAGGAGGGCGAGGAGTGGCACCGCGCCGGCATGCTGGCCAATAAGCAGAACGTGTTCGACGACTTCCACGCGGCGGCCGAGCACCTCATCGCCACCGGCGTCACCACGCCCGAGCAGCTCGGCATCTCCGGCGGCTCCAACGGCGGCCTGCTGGTGGGCGCCGCGCTGACGCAGCGTCCTGAGCTGTACGCGGCCGTGGTCTGCTCCGCGCCGCTGCTCGACATGATCCGCTACGAGAAGTTCGGGCTCGGCGCCACCTGGAACGTCGAGTACGGCTCGGCCGAGGATCCCGAGCAGTTCGGCTGGCTGTGGGGCTACTCGCCCTACCACCACGTCCGCGAGTCGGTGGCCTACCCGGCGACGCTGTTCACCGTCTTCCAGTCCGACACGCGGGTGCATCCGCTGCACGCGTGGAAGACGTGCGCGGCGCTGCAGCACGCCTCGACCTCCGACCGGCCCGTGCTGCTGCGCAACGAGACGGAGGTCGGGCACGGGGCGCGCTCGGTGAGCAGGAGCGTCGACCTGTCCGCCGACACGCTGACCTTCCTGGCCCGGCACACGGGCCTGTAAGGTCCGCCGGCCGGTCGGTAGCCTGGCAGGCATGGAGTCACCGGGGCTGGCCATGGTCGAGGCCGTGCCCAGTGCCGCGCTGCGACCGTACGTGACCAGGCTGTGCGCCTATCGCGAACAGTACGCCGCGCCGGTGACCCGGTCGGAGATGGCGATGCCCGGAGCCGTGCTGATCCTCGCCTTCGGCACCCCGATGGAGGCCGGCGGGCAGCGCGTGACGGCGTTCGGCGGCGGTCTTGGCGACCGTTTCACCGTCACGCGCACGGCGGGCCCGACGGAGGGCGTGGAGGTCTTCCTGACGCCGTTCGGGGCCCGCCGGCTCTACGGGCTGCCGATGCGGCAGCTGCGTAACCAGGTGCTCCCCGCCGGCGACCTGCTCGGGCCGTGGGCGGAGCTGATGGTGGAGCGGCTGGCCGCGACGCCGTCGTGGCGCGCGCGGCTGGCGCTGGCCGATCGGCTGCTGTGCGAGCGGATCGCGGCAGGCCCCGCTCTGGGGCCCGAGCTGCCGTGGGCGTGGGCGCGGCTGCTGGAGTCGGGCGGGCGGCTCGGGGTGTCGTCGCTGGCCGAGTCGCTGGGCTGGAGCCATCGCCATCTCGTGGCCCGCTTCCAGGACCAGATCGGGCTGCCGCCGAAGACGGCGGCCCGGGTGATCAGGTTCGGCCGGGCGGTGCGCCGGCTGCGTTCGGGGGCGGCTCCGGCCGAGGTGGCGGCCGACTGCGGCTTCTACGACCAGGCGCACATGAACCGCGAGTTCAGAGTGCTGGGCGACACGACGCCCGGTCAGATTCGTCCAAGACCCGCGGCCGGCGGCCGGGCATCGTGAATGTCATGACACGAACCGTGTACGCACTCGCCCGCTACCAGGACTGCCAGGCCGCGATCGACTTCCTGACCGGCGCGTTCGGCTTCCGGGTGCGGGAGAGCTCCAAGGACGACGCCGGCGTCGTCAACCACGCCGAGCTGCTGGTCGGCGACGACATCATCATGATCGGACGGGGCCGGCCCGGCGGTCCTGGGATCTACGTGGCCGTCGAGGACGTGGACGCCCACCATGATCGGGCCAGGGCCGCGGGGGCCTCGATCACGATGGAGCTGGTCGATCAGCCGTACGGGTCGCGCGAATACGCCTGCGCCGACCCCGAGGGCAACTCCTGGTTCTTCGGCACCTACCGCCCCTGATCACAGCGCTCGGCCCGGAGCCAGGGACTGTGGGGCCGGGACGGGGAGCGGGCGGGCGGCCTCGGGGCGCAGGCCGTCGAAGATCATGCTCAGGTAGCGGCGCCACAGACCGGGAGCCGTGTCGCTCACGGGAGCCGTGCCCTGTGTGACGGCGTTGATCAGCAGCACGATGTCCGCCCCCGTCACGTCGTCGCGTACCTCGCCCGCCTGCCTGGCGCGGGCCGTCAGCGCCTCGGCGCGGCGGAGACCATCGACCACCGGTCGGCCGACGTCGGTGCCGAGACCCTGCGCCGCCATCCCGGCGGCGTCGACGCGCTGGTCAACCTGGCCCTGCCGGGCGGCGACGTGCCTGCGCTGACTCCGGTCGTGCGGCCCGGCGGCGGCCTGTTCACCGTCGCCTTCCCCAGCCCCGCCCCGGGAACGGGGCTCGAGACCCTGTACGCGACGGTCAGGCCCGGGAACCTGGGGGAGGTGGCCGAGCCGGCGATGCGCGGAGTGCTGCCCTCGGCCGCCGGGCGCCGTTACCGGCTGGAGGACGCCGCGCGGGCCTACGCCGACTGGGAGCGGGAGCACGTGCGCGGCAAGCTGGTGGTGACCGTTCAGCACGCCTAGCGCGGGAAGATGATGGTCTTGTGCCCGTCGAGCAGCACCCGCTGCTCGGCGTGCCACCTGACCGCCCTGGCCAGCGCCACGCACTCCACGTCACGCCCCATCGCCACCAGGTCCTCAGGGGAGTGGCTGTGGTTGACCCTGGCCACCTCCTGCTCGATGATCGGCCCTTCGTCCAGGTCGGCGGTCACGTAGTGGGCCGTCGCGCCGATGAGCTTGACCCCGCGGCTGTGGGCCTGGTGGTAGGGCTTGGCGCCCTTGAACGACGGCAGGAACGAGTGGTGGATGTTGATCGCCCGGCCGGCCAGCTTCGCGCAGAGGTCCTCGGAGAGCACCTGCATGTAGCGGGCCAGCACCACGAGGTCGACCTGGTAGTGCTCGACCAGCGCGAGGACCTCGGCCTCCTGCTTCGGCTTGGTCTCGGGGGTGACCGGCAGGTGGTGGTAGTCGATCCCGTTGGACTGGGTGAGCGGGCGCAGGTCGGGGTGGTTGGAGACGACGGCGACGATCTCGATGTCGAGCGCCTTCGACCGGACGCGGTAGAGCAGGTCGTTCAGGCAGTGGTCGAACCTGCTCACCATGATCAGCACGCGTGGCTTCCTGGCCACGTCACGCAGCTTGAACTCCATGGCGAAGTCGGGCGCGAGGGCGGCGAAGGCGGCGTTGAGCTCGTCTTCACCCAGCGGCGCCGCGAACTGCACCCGCATGAAGAAGCGCTGCCCGACCCGGTCGCCGAACTGCTGGCTCTCGATGATGTTGCATCCGTGCCCGGCCAGCAGACCGGAGACGGCGGCGACCACACCGGGCCGGTCGGGGCAGGACAGCGTCAGGATGTATTCGGCGGGGCTGATCATGGCTTTCACTCTCGCGGGCTCGGACGTGGCGGCGTCATGCGGCTGCCGGGCAGGGTACCGGTCTGCGGCCACGGTCGAGCGTACCGGGAGCGGGGGGTAAGCGAGTCCTCGTCCCCCCCGTTGTCCATCATTGAGCAGATCTAGGGTACTTATTAGTCATAACGCGGCGTCGTAACGTATTCGGGGGGCCTTTGGACGCGGTCATACTCGTGGTGGTCGCCGGTCTGTTCGCCGTCGTCTCCGGGATCAACGACGGTGGTGCGCTCCTCGTGACGGGGCTCAAGCTGCCCACGGTCCGCCCGGCCACCGGCATCCTCACTCTGGTCACGCTGGTGGCGGTGGTCCCGCTCTTCACCCACCAGGTGGCGCTGACGTTCGTGACGCGGCTGGCCTCCTTCGACGAGCCGGGCGGGCGGATCGCGATGACGATCGCGGTGGTCTCGTCGCTCGCCGTGGTGACGGTGCTCAGCGCGAAGGGCCGCCCGACCAGCCTTACCCTGGCCGTCGTGGGCGGCCTCACCGGTGCCGGGCTGGGGTGGGGGCTGCCGGTCTCGCCCGGTTCCGTGGCGCTGGTTCTCGCGTTCGGCGTGGCCGCGCCGTTCGTGGGCGGGCTGGCCGCGTGGATGATCATCCGGCTGCTGGTGAAGACGACGACGGCGCGCAGGTTGTGGCGCTGGCACTGGGCCGGGTTCCTGCTGCAGACCGTCGCGTACGCCGCCAACGACGGGCAGAAGATGCTGGCCGTGTTCATGATCGCGATCGGGTTCACCAGCGCGCCGCTCCCGTACACGGTGCTGGTGGCCGTGCTGTTCGGGCTCGGCACCCTCTACGGGCTGCCCAAGGCGGGCCGCACGCTGGGGCGCGAGATCATCGTCTCCCGGCCTCCGCACGGGGTCGCGGCCGAACTGGCCGCGGGCGCGGCGGTGATCGGCTGCGCCGTCGCGAGCATGCCGGTGAGCATGACGCAGGCCATCGCCGGCGGCCTCATCGGCGCGGGCGTCTCCCAGGGCGGGGGCCGGGTTCGCTGGTACGCCGCCGTCAAGATCGCCACGGCGTGGGTGCTGACGCTTCCCGCCAGCGGGCTGCTGGGCTGGACCCTGGCCCTGCTGGTGAAGGGATTCGCTAGCGTGAGACTCTCGTGAAAGGGGCCAGGTGGTGAAGCGGCTGCGGCGGATCAAGGACTTGATGACCGGTCGCATGGACAGTGCGCTCACTGAGGCGCTGCTCGGGCAGCTCGAAGCGACCAAGGAAGGCGCCTGGCTGGCCATGGCCATGATCGGCGGCGAAGTGGGCAGGACGGGCGCGCACGAGCAGATGCGGACGATCGAACATCTCGGCGACGAGGAACGTGCCCGCCTGATCGACGAGCTCAAGACCGCCCTCGTCACGCCCATCGACCGGGAGGACCTGTTCCGGCTCTCCCGCTCGATCGACGACGTGCTCGACTCGCTGCGCGACTTCGTCCGCGAGTCCCACCTCTACCGGGTGCCCGACCAGATCCGCTTCACCCCGCTGCTCGACCAGGTCATCGTGGGCATCGACGCGCTGGAGAACGCCGTGCGCGACCTCGCCTCCCGCCCGTCCGTGGTGGCCCAGGACGCGCTGGAGGCGAAGAAGGCGGGTGGCGCCATCCGGCGGATGTACCAGTACGAGATCTCGCGGATCTTCTCCGGGGAGATCACCCCCGAGGCGATGAAGGAGCGGGAGCTCGTCCGCCGCCTGGAGATCGTCGGCGTGGCCATCGGCGACGCGGCCGACGCCATCGCCGACGGCGCGATGAAGCGCTGAGCTGAGAAGGACGCCGCTAGCTGGACGCGAACGCGTCGACTCGCGTGAGCTCCGCCGACAGCGCCCACAGGCGGGCGGCCTGGCCGGAGTCGGTCGCGTAGGGGCGCACGCCGGACGGCGCGTCCGGCTCGGTGGTCGGCTCGGCGATGTCGCAGTCCTCGCAGTAGACGCCGCCCATGCCGTCCAGCTGCGGTGACGTCGCCGCCCACACCTGGGTGGCGGCGCCCTGCTCGGGCGTCTTGAAGCTGGCCAGCAGCGCGTTGCCCTCCTCGTCGATCCAGCCCAGCGCGATCATCTCCTCCTTGGGCAGGTGGCGCTGGAGCGGGGTGAGGATGCCGCCCGGGTGCACGGCGAACGCGCGTACGCCGGAATCCTGGGCGAGCGCGTCGAGGTGCACGGCGAACAGCACGTTCGCGGTCTTGGCCTGCCCGTACGCCTGCCACTTGTCGTAGCCGCGCTCGAACATGACGTCGTCCCAGCGCATGCCGGAGCGGCGGTGGCCGCCGGACGAGACGGCCACCACCCGGCCGCGACCCCGGGCGACGGCCGGCCAGAGCAGGTTGACCAGCGCGTAGTGGCCGAGATGGTTGGTCGCGAACTGCGCCTCCCAGCCGGGGCCGACGCGCGTCTCCGGGCAGGCCATGATCGCCGCGTTGCCGATGACGAGGTCCGCGTCGCGGCCGGTCGCGAGGAAGCGCTCGGCGAAGCCGTGGACGCTGGCGAGGTCGCCGAGGTCCAGCTCGTCCACCTCGACCCCGTCGATGTCGCCGAGCGCCTGCCTGGCGACCTCGGGGCGCCGGGCGGGCACGACGACGTGGGCGCCGGCGCCGGCGAGCGCGCGCGTGGTCTCCAGGCCGAGGCCGGAGTAGCCGCCGGTGACGATCGCCAGCTTCCCGGACAGGTCGATCCCGCGCAGGACCTCCTCAGCGGTGCTCCTGGCGCCGAACCCGGACCCGATCTTGTGCTGTGGTGTGGTCATGCCTCCACGGTACGAATTGGACCGCACTCCAGGTCAAACCCCCTCCGGACGGTCAAAGGCCCAGCTCGGGGGCCAGCCGGGTGAGCTGGGCGACGGCGTCGGCGAGGTCAGGCCCCTGCGGCGAGAGCGGCTGGAGCAGGACGTGGTCGGCGCCCGCGTCGAGGTGGGCGCGCACGCGCTCGACGACGGCCTCCGTGCCGCCCCAGGCCACGATGGCGTCCACCAGGCGGTCGGAGCCCCTGTCCGCGAGGTCGTCGTCGGTGAAGCCGAGCGTGCGCAGGTTGTTGAGGTAGTTCGGCAGCTTCAGGTACGTGTCCATGTGGGCGCGCGCTGTCGCGCGGGCGCGGGCCGGATCGTTCTCCAGGATGATCGCCTGCTCCGGGATGAGCAGCCGGTCCGTGCCGAGGATCCGGCGGGCCCGCGCGGTGTGCTCGGGCGGCACGAAGTAGGTGTGGGCGCCGTCCGCCCGCTCTCTCGACAGCTCCAGCATCCGCGGCCGCAGCGCGGCCAGGAGCCGGGGGCAGTCGCCCCTGGGCAGCAGGCGCTCGGCCTCGTCCATGGCGTCCAGGTAGGTGCGCATGGCGGTCAGCGGCTTGCCGTAGTCGTGGCCGCGGCGGGAGACCAGCGCGCCGTGGCTGACGCCGACGCCCAGCAGGAACCGGCCGGGGAAGGCGTCGGCCAGCGTCACCGCGCCGCCCGCCATGGCCATGGCGTCCCTGGCCCACAGGTTGGCGATGCCGGTGCCGACGGTGACGCGCTCGGTGGCGGCCAGCAGCACGGCGGCGCTGGCGAACGGCTCCTTGCCGACGTAGCCCTCGTTGACCCAGATCGACCCGTATCCCAGCGCCTCGATCTCGGCCGCCGCCCGCCGCCCCTCCGCCGCGGGCGCCTGCCCGACCATGGGATGCCACACTCCGACGCGCCCGATCTCCACGACCGCCCCCTTCGCCTGTGCTGTCCGCGTGCGTGATCGCGAGGGGACCGTACCCAGGAGCCTCGGCCGCGTCCCCGGCGGGGGCAAGAATTGGAGTGATCTCCCTGAACTTGGTCGCTTCGTGCCCCGCTTCGGGGCAGGAAGAGGGGGTGAGCACCACGTCAGGAGCGAGCGGACGCCCTCGGGTGGGCGTGTCGTCCTGCCTGGTGGGTGAGCTGGTCAGGTACAACGGCGGGCACAGCCGCGACCGCTTCCTGACCGACGTCCTGGCCCCGTACGTCGACTGGGTGCCCGTCTGCCCCGAGATGGAGGCGGGGCTCGGCGCGCCGCGCGAGACCCTGCGCCAGGAGCAGTCGGGCGAGGGCCCCCGGCTCGTGACGCGGGCGACGCACGAGGACCTGACCGACCGCATGACGGCCCTGGCCGAGCGGCGGGCGGCCGAGCTGGACGTCGACGGATACGTGTTCAAGTCCAAGAGCCCCACCTGCGGCATCCACGGCGTGCCCCTCTACTCCGAGGAGGGGCCGCCGCTCGGGCGGCGCAACCGGGGGCTGTTCGCCGGGATCGTCATGGAGCGTCACCCGCTGCTCCCGGTCGAGGACGAGGGCCGCCTGCGTGACGCGCTGCTGCGGGAGAGCTTCGTCGAGCGCGTCTTCGCCCACGCCCGGCTGCGCGCGCTGCTCGAAGGCGACTGGCGGCCGCGTGACCTGGTCGCCTTCCACGCCCGGCACAAGATGCAGGTGCTCGCGCACGATCCCCAGCTCTATCGGGAGGCGGGCCGCGTGGTCGCGCGGGCGGGGTCGCTGCCGCGCGAGGAGGTGGGCGCCCGTTACGCCGAGGTGTTCCAGCGCGCGCTCGCCACCAAGGCCACCCCGGGCAGGAACGTCAACGTGCTGCAGCACTGTCTCGGCATGCTCGCGCTCGATCCGGTCCGGCGGGCCGACCTGGTGGAGGTGATCGACTCCTACCAGGCGGGCCTGGTGCCGCTGAGCGTGCCCACGACGCTGCTGCGCCATCACGCGCGGGGCGAGGCGGCGGCGTACGTACGCGACCAGACGTACTTCTCCCCCTACCCCGACGACCTGCGGCTGCGTAACCACGTCCCCGCCCGGGGATAACGTTCACCCTGTGAACGCGCTCAACGACCGGCTCGCCGCCCGGGTGGTGTGCCTCGACCGTGACGGCAGGGTGCTGCTGATGCGCTGGTACGACGAGGTCGACCAGGTGGACGTCTGGGAGCCGCCCGGCGGCGGGGTCGAGGCGGGTGAGACGCCGCTGGAGGCCGCCCGGCGGGAGCTGGAGGAGGAGACCGGGCTGCCGGGCTCGGCCGTGCTGGACGATCGCTGCGTCGAGGTCGGGCGGGATTTCCGCTGGCTGGGCGTTCGGTACGTCAAGCGCGAGCCGTTCTACCTGGCCAGGTTCGCCGAGGCCCGCCCTGAGGTGCGTCCAGGGCGGCTGACCGAGGAGGAGTTGGGCGCTTTCCGCGGCCACGTGTGGGCCGCGGAACTGCCCGGGGACGTGCAGCCGCCCGAGCTGGCGGCGGTCGTGGCGGAACTCGTGGGCGAGCGACGGTAAGGCCCTCAGGACCGCTCGCTCTCCCGTCGCCCCGTCAGCGCACGCCGGCCCTCGCCCGCCCGGCTCCTCCGCTCTGGTGGCCCAGCTCTTCCAGCGTGGTGGCCATCAGGTCGCGCAGCAGCGCCCCCGACACCTTCTCGTGCTCCTCCTCCACCGGCAGCCCCTTGCCGATCCGGTCGCGATAGACCTCGCGCGCGTGCGCGTCCACGTAGGGCAGCGCGGTCATCGCGACGACCACGGTGACCCTGGTGCCGCCGCGGGGCAGGACCGCCACGGCGTGGGTGCGCAGGCAGGTCTCCTCGGGGGAGCCGTACCAGCCGCACTTGACCGCCGCCTTGGGCGAGCGCAGCGCGTCTCGGGCGCCGAACGTCTGCTCGTCGCCCACGTCACCCATCCAGCCGAGCACCGTCCCGGCCACCGGGTCGCCCGCCGCGGCGGCCTGGGCGAGCACCGCGTAGGCGGTGCCCACCTCCTCGGCCGCGACCTCGACCGAGCCGAACCTGGACTGGTCGCCGTTCGGCGGCGTCCAGGCCACGCCGGTGCGTTCGCGCAGGTCGTCGAGGATGACGCGGGGGCCGACGGAGAGCCACAGGTTGAGCGTGTCGGCGTTGGAGGAGACGACGACGGCGGGCTCGGCGTGGCGGCGCCACCGCTCGGCGTCGGGGATGTGGGCGGCGCTCATCCAGGCGTAGAGCGGCTTGAGCAGGGAGGCGCAGCGCAGCCGGGTCAGGCCCGACCTGGCGTTGACGGTGCGGGCGGGCGGGCCGCCGTAGCCGCGTCTGATGCCCGCCGCCTGGACGCTGGCGCTGTGGTCGAGGTCACGGAACAGATCGTTGTAGCCCACGCACCCACCGTAGCCCTACGGGGCGTGTCCCCAGCGCCGTTCGTACCACTCGGGGCTCGGCGGTTCGCCCGGCAGGCCGGTCGTGCCGGGCGCGCGCAGGCCGTCGAGGGCGACGGCGAGCAGGCGCTGCTCGACCTGGTCGTGTTCGGGGGCGGGCGGCCCGGGGGCGGGGCGGCTGAACTGCTCGATCAGCAGTGCGATGTCGAGCCGGGTCACGTCGCCCCTGAGCACCCCGGCCTCGTGAGCCCTGGCCACGAGCCGGGCGGCGGCCTCGCCTGCGGTGCGGGCGACACGCCACATCTCGTCGGTGACCTCGATGGTGCCGGCGACCGGCGCCAGCGCGCCCGACCTGTCGGCCACGCTGCCGCGTACGTAGAGTGCCAGCCCTTCCCACGGGTCGGCGTGGGCCAGCCCCGCCTCGGCGCGCTCCAGGCTGCGTTCCATGGCGATCAGGCACAGGCGCTGGAGCAGCTCCTCCTTGGTGCGGTAGCGGCGGTAGAGGCTGCCCATGCCGACGCCCGCCTTCCTGGCGATGGCCGACACGGGGGCGTCGAAGCCCTGCGTGGTGAACACCTCGTGCGCCGCCCGCAGCAGGGCCAGATCGTTGCGTGCGGCCTCGGCCTGCCTGCCGCGTGTGCTCATGACGTACAGGATATTGCGGAGCGCAGCGCTCCGTTAAGCTAGTCGGAGCGATTCGCTCCGATAAGAGATGAGGTACGGCATGCGCGCGGTGATCCTTCGGCGGTACGGCGGTCCGGAGACGCTGGTGGTGGAGGAGGTGCCCGACCCCGTTCCCGGTGCCGGGCAGGTGCTGGTGGAGGTGGAGGTGGCGGGCATCACGTTCGTGGAGACGCAGCTGCGCGCCGACCGGGGGCCGCGCCGTGTCGAGCTGCCGGCCGTGCTCGGCAATGGTGTCGCCGGTACGGTCCGCGCGACCGGGGACGGGGTGGACCCCTCCGTCGTGGGCACGCGCGTGGTCAGCACGCTGGGCGGCCTCGGCGGCTACGCGGAACTGGCCGTGGCCGGGGCCGGCGACCTCATCCCGATCCCCGGGGACCTGTCGTCCGACGTCGCGGTGGCGCTGCTGGCGGACGGGCGTACCGCGCTGGGGCTGATCGGCGCCGCCGCGCCGGCGCCCGGTGAGTGGGTGCTGGTCGAGGCGGCGGGCGGGGGCGTGGGCAGCCTGCTCGTGCAGCTCGCCCGCCGGGCGGGGGCCCATGTGGTCGGCGCGGCCGGCGGCTCGGCCAAGCGCGAGCTGGCCGCGTCCCTCGGCGCCGAGCTGACCGTGGACTACACCGACCCCGGCTGGACCCGGACCGTCCGCGAGGCCACGGGCGGCCTGGACGTGGTCTTCGACGGCGTCGGCGGCGAGATCGGCGCCGCGGCTCAGGAACTGCTCAAGGACGGGGGCCGGCTGAGCGTGTACGGAATGGCGGGCGGGCCGATGACCACCCCCGATCCCCGGGTGACCGCCGTGTCCTGGCCCGCCACGGATCTGCGCGAGCTGGCCAGGCAGGCGCTGGAGCTGGCCTCCGCCGGGCAGCTGCGGCCGGCCATCGGGGCCATGTACCCGCTGGAGTCGGCCGCGCAGGCGCACGCCGCCATCGAGGCCCGCACGATCACCGGCAAGAGCCTGCTCAGACCGGCCCGGCAGCCTTAGCAGGAGCTTGACCCGGCTCGGCTCAGGCCAGCGCTGCCGCGAACCGGGCGCGTAGCTCGGACAGACGCTTGACCGGCTCGGCACTGAAGACCAGGCGCACGTACCGGCGGGCGACCTCCTCCCCCCACGCCGTCATCGGAGTGGCGGCCACGCGCCCGCGTTCGAGCAGGCGGGCCGAGAGCGCGTCCGCCGTCAGCCCCATGGCCTCGGCGTCCACCAGGCACGACCAGCCGCCGCCCGCCCGTACCAGCGGCAGGTCGGCGAGCTGGGCGACCACCGTCTCGTGGCGGGCCTGGTATTCGGCCACCGCCTCCGCGACGCCCGACGGCTCCCTGAGCGCGGCGGCGGCGCCGATCTGGTGGAACCCGCTGGCCACGGTCGTGTTGTAGATGGTCGCCACCATGATCCGGGACATGATGTCGGCCGGGCCCGCCACCCAGCCGATCCGCCAGCCGATCATGCGGTATTCCTTCGACACCGACCCGATGATGATCGTGCGCTCACCCAGGCCCTCCACGCGGCACGGGTTGATCCGCGGATGACCGTCGAACACGATGCGCTCCATGGCCGCGTCGTAGATCAGGTAGGCGCCGGTGCGCTCGCAGGCCCGCGCCACCGCCGTCCAGTCCTCCTCGTCGAGGACCACGCCCGACGGCATCGACGGGCTCATCAGCAGCAAGGCCGCGGCCGAGCGCACCTCGCCGAGCGCGTCGCGGTCCAGCCGCCAGTGGCCGCCCTCCACGCGCAGCGGGACCAGGTGGGGGCGGGCACCCGACAGGCGTACGCGCTGGAGCAGGCCCGCGTAGGTGGGGTCGGTGAGGACCACCTGGTCGCCGGGCTCGGTGGTGGCCAGCAGCACGGGCATGACCGCCGAGGTGCCGCCCGAGGTGATGGCGATCTGGCGTACCGGGTCGTAGTCGAGCCCGGTGCGCAGGCGCAGGTCCGCCGCCACCGCCTCGCACAGCTCGGGCAGACCGGTGAACGGCAGCCAGCTGTTGCCCGTCCCCTCCGCCAGGGACCGGGTCGTCGCGGCCACGGCCGCCGGCGGGGGCGGGACGTCGGTGTCGAGGTTCTCCATCCGCAGCACGTCGGGATCGGCTCCGGCCGCGGCGGCGACCTTGTCGATGTCGAACGGCTGAACCTGCGCGAATCGGGAGTTGGGCCGCATCACAGCACCTCCATCGAAGGGCGTTCCGTATACGGAACGGTCCCTCAGCCACGAACCCCTGTCAAGCGCCCCGAGCGCAAGCAGGAACAGACGGGCGTCCGGTGGGCTCGGCGGGTGGCAGCATGGGCGACATGAGGGGGCGTATGGGGCGGGCGGCGGCGGTGTGCGCCGTGCTCGGCGTGCTGTGGTGGGCCTCCGTGCGGCTGGCCTGGACCGGCGTCGGCTGCGAGGAATGGGGCTGCCTGCCGCCGGCCCTCGGCCTCGTCGTGGCGATCAGCCTGGCCCTGCTCGCCGGGTTCGCCCTGGCGCTGGAACGGGTGGGCGTGCGGCCGGGGCGGCGGGTGGCGCTGGTGGCCGCGGGCGTGCTGGTGGTGCTGCGACTGGCCGGCGAGTCACTGCCCTCGTGGACGTCACCGCTCGCGGACCTGACCGCGGCAGGAGCGGCGTTCGCGGGAGCGGGTGCGCTGGCGGCGTTCATGACGGAACCGGCGGTGGCGCGACGGTGGAAGGTGGTGGCCGCGCTCGGGCTGGCGGCCCTGCTGCCGATCGCGCTGGCCGCCTCGCTGGCCCGCTACGGCCTGTGAGGTCACGCCGGCCGCCGCCCTGGCATCGCTACGGTCTGAGGAGACGCCACCGCTTCGCCCCGGCGGCGGGACCCTCACCCGCGCCCTCGCCCCGGCGACGAGCACACACGACCGGCAGGACCGCAGGTCGCACGCGGGCCGAGCCGTCACGCTCCGCTGAGGACAGGCAGACCGCGCGACGGCCGTCCGCGTCTCACGACAGGTGAGCCGCGCGATGGTCGTCCGCCTCCGCCTCGGTGTCTCGGTCCAGGGCGCGTAGGGCGACCGCGCGGTTGGCGTACAGGTCGGCCTGGGGTTGTAGGTCGATGGCGCGCGTGAGGTCGGACACGGCCCCCTCCACATCGCCCATCGCGTACCTCAGCACCCCCCGGTTCCCCCACGCCGCCGGCAGGTCGGGGGCCAGGGCCACGGCGCGGTCGAGCGCCGTCCGCGCCTCCGCGTGGCGGCCCGCCGCGGTCTCCAACTGGCCCAGCACCGTGAGCAGATGCGGGCTGTCGGAGGCCAGCGCCAGCCCGGCCTCGACATCGCGCGCGGCCTCCTCGTCCAGCCCCGCCGCGGCCAGCAGCCCGGCGCGGTTGATGTAGGCGTCCACAGTGCCGGGGTCGAGCTCGATCACCCGTCCGAGGTCGGCCAGCGCCCCCTCGACGTCGCCCCGTACGGTACGCAGCTCCGCCCGGTTGTAGTACGCCTCGGGCAGCGGCGGCCCGGCGGCGATGGCCCGTTCGAAGTCCGCCAGCGCGTCGTCGTGGCGTCCGAGCTTGAACAGCAGATTGCCGCGTTCCAGATAGTGGTCGGGAAAGCCGGGATCGATCGCGATGGCCGCCCCGTAGTCCTCCAAGGCCTCCTTGGTGTGCCCGAGCCCGGCCAGCAGTTGCGCCCGGTTGGCCAGCAGCACCATCCGGTGCAGCGGATGGCGCTCCCCCAGCTCGCGCGCCAGCTCGATGGCCGACTCCACCAGCTCGAGCGCGGCGTCCAGCCGGCCCTGCCGCAGCTCGACCAGGGCCAGGCCGTTGCGGTCGAAGCCGAGCTTGAAGGCCCGCTCGGCCGGGTCGGGCAGCAGGGTGGAGATGGCGATGGCCAGGTTGACCCAGGACCTGGCCCGGCCCAGGTCGCGGCGGGCGGGGTCGGGGTGGCGGGCGTCGAGCATGCCGGTCCCGTACGCCGCCGCGGCGTGCATCGCCGGATCCTGGCTGCTCGAACGCACCCGGTCCCAGACCGCCCGCGCCTCGGAGGTGCGGCCGAGCCCGCCGAGCGCGGTCGCCGTGCGCTGGGCGAAGCGCCACCAGCGGGCGCCGCCCGGCTCGGTCCGCGCCATGCCCCGCTCCCCCAGCTCGGCCGCGGCGTGCAGGAAGCCCTCCCGCGTGCAGCGGTCGACGAGCGTCCAGAGCTCGTCGGCGTCGCGGGTGTCGGGCGGGGGTTCGGGGCCGCCGGAGTACACCGTGATCGACAGCGTCGTGGGAGGGATGCGCCGCATCATGACCTCGACCAGCTCGGTGTCGGTCGGGTCGGCCGCGTCGCCGTTGCACACGACCAGCGCCGCGCCAGGGGGCACGGCGTCGCGTACGTACTCGGCCAGGCCGTTGGCCAGCCGCAGCGTCCGGCGCGGGGCGGGCACCAGGATGCGCTCGTCCTCGGAGAGCCCGGCCTCGATCGTGCCGCGTCCGGCCCGGACGAGTCCGGCCAGTTCGGGCGCGGCGGCGAGGATCTCGATGTCGTGCGCTGCCACGAGGGCGGGTGAGCGACGCGAAGTGTCAGGTACCAGGGCCCGCAGCAGCGCCGCGGCCACGGTGTAGGGGCCGCGCGGCCGCCGGTGTGCGTCGATCATCGGCGCGATCAGCCGCGCGACCCCGGGTCGGGCGGGCGGTGAGCCCTGAACCCTGAGGTGGGACCTCTCCTCGATCACCCCTTGTGAATGACGCTGGAGGTCCCTGCCAGCCTCGCGGTTCCAGGCTTGCGGACGACGATGCGCTTCATGACGTGCCTCTCCACTTGGGGGTAATTACCCATTATTGGGCCACCCCACCGGATATCAAGATTTATTCCGATTAAGTGGGAGGCTAATGGATAAAAAGCACTTGCCTTTTGAATGGTATATCTAACCTATTTGGAGCGAAACCACCGGCGCAATCGTGTGGTATGAGGTGCCGAATCCTCCATCAGGTCGCACAAGCACCGGCCGAGCAGGGTGACCGACTGGCAACACCCGGGCCCGTGCGTCCCTTTCGCCCGGACGATGAAGGTCGCCCGCTCGATCAGCCGCTCCAGGCTCGGCTCGGCGCCCCCCTTCAGCGAGCGCGTCTGCCAGGGACACGACCCGGTGTCCCGGCAGGCGCTCTTCGCCAGGTACGTGGCCGCGCCACCCTGCAGCCCCAGCGGATCCTCCCGTCTGGCCCGCCTCCCGTCCAGCGCCCTGGCGGCCAGGCCCGCCACCTTCAGCAGATCACGGCGGCCGAGCTCTTTCCCCGTACGTCCGGTCCTGGTCGGCAGCGCCAGCAGCGTCGCCCCCGCCATCAGCACGCCGCCCGCCACCATGCCCCAGCCGATCTCCTCGTGAAACCAGACCACCGCGATCACGGCCACCCAGACCGGCTGCGAGGACATGAGGATCTGGCTCGGCACCGCGGGCACGTGCGCCTGGGCGTAGGAACGGGCCAGGAACCCCAGCGCGCACGCCACCACGGACAGGTGCGCCAGGATCAGCCAGTCGGACACGCTCCCCGGCACGGAGATCCCGTCGCGCACGGCGGCGCCCCCGGTGAGCACGCCGATCGTGAAGAGCTGGATCACGGTCAGCGCGTACGCGGGAAAGCCGGACGGCCGCCTGGACAGGCGGGCCAGCATGAGCGTGTGGCCGGCGTACAGGGCGGCGGCGGTGAGCGTGACGCCGAGCGCCAGCACCGACACCTTGTGCCCCTCGACCCCGCGCAGCAGCGTGAAGACGGTCATGCCGGCCAGCGCGAGCAGCACCCCGCCCCAGATCCGCCGCCGCACCGGCTCCCTGAACAGCAGCAGCGACAGGATCGGCGTCACGATCACGGTGCAGCCGACGGCGAACCCCGACACCGCCGAGGGCAGGTGATCCAGCGCGAGCGCCTGACCGACCTGTCCCACCCCGAACATCACCCCGAGCGCGATCCCGTGGATCCACGTCTCCCGCGACAGCCCCCGCAGGCTCCTCGGCCGGAACAGGAACAACGTCGTCGCCGCGATCAGATAACGCTCGGCGAGCAGATCCTCCACAGGTAACCGGGGAATGAGATCTTTCATCAGCGGAAAGGCCGACCCCCAAGCGGCGCTGACGAACAACAGAAGCACGGCTCCCAGAAGGGGGCGGGGAGCGGGTACGCCTGCCATGAGAAAAGCATGGCACTACTATTCGCAGCCGTAGATGTACAGGGAGCAGCCGGTGAGGCTTAGCTACACCTGGGTGGTAAGACCCTCACCCGGAGGCTCGGACATCCTTATCCCGGGGATCCGAAAAGTGCTAAATCATCCGGCGGAAGCGATCTCCGGCCACGAGGAGGAAAATCAAGATCGGCGGAAGGGTCACGCCGGGAGCCTCCCGGGAACGGTCACCGGGAAGGACGAGAGGGGGCGGCCCCAGGAGGAGGGGGACGGGGCCGTGCGGTGGTTCAGCGGTCGAGCACGGCCGGCGGTATCAGGTGTTTCTCCCCGTAGACGACGACCAGGTCACCGACCCGTTCGCGGGAGAGTTCGCGCCATCCCTGGCGCGCGTACAGCGCCAGCGCGGCCTCCTGGTTGAGCGTCGTGTCACCTCTGACGCGATGGAACCCGAGCTCGACCGCGCGCCGCTCCAGCGCGACCAGCATGGCCGTGCCGAAACCACGGCCCTGGAACTCGGGGTGCACCCGTAACCGGCACACCTCGGCGGTGCCGGTGTCGACGGGTCTCAGCCCGCCCATGGACACCACCCGCGAGCCCGCCTCCCCGACCAGGAAGTCGCCGCCGCAGGCCAGGTAGATCTCCTGGATGCGGGGGAAGTCGTCGTCGTAGTAGACGCCGTCGCCGGGGACCAGGCCCACCTCCGCCAGGCAGATCCGGTGGAGGGCGAGGATGGTGTCGAGATCGGACCAGCGATAGCGCCTGATCGTCAGCTTCATTTATCAGCGCCCTTCAGGTTGGGCTTCGGCCGCCGCCTGATCAGCGCCTTGAGCCCCTCCAGCCCGGGAGCGTTGGGATCGGCCTCGATGATGGCCTGTTCGAGCCGCAGCGCGGGCCGCACGATGAAGTCGGTGAGATAGTCGTCGGTGATCAGGCTGAGCGCGTTGGTGGCGACGCTCACCGCCTCCCCGACCTCACCGTCGAGCAGCCGACAGTGGGCCTGGTCGAGCCTGATCAGCGTCTGGTCGAAGATGTGGTCGTCGTATTTGCCCAGCGCCTGGTCGAGCACCACCTCGGCCTCGATCGTCTGGCCGAGCTTGGTCAGCACGTCGCCCTGGTAGAAGTAGAGCTGCCGCTCGGTGTAGCCGAACGCCACGTCCTCCTTCTCGTCGGGCTTCATGTGGGAGAAGGCGTTTCTGGCCCGGGCCAGCGCGCGCTTGGCCTGGTCGACGATCTCCTTCTTGCTCTCGCCTCCCGAGAGCATCGCCAGCGCCCTGGCCTCGACGACCGGAGCCATGGCCTGCGCCGGGCACGGCATGGAGCCGGCCATGTCGCGGCTCTTCTTGGCCAGGGTGAGCGCCTCGCGGGCGTCGCCGAAGTAGAGGGGGACGAGCGACTCGCGGGCGGTGATCCACGCCCGCAGCGCGCGGTCGCCGGTCTCGTCGGCCGCGGTGCGCCCGGTGCGGAAGAACGAGCGGGCCAGCCGGTGGTCGCCCAGGTTGATCATGATCATGCCGCTCAGCCCGGACAGTTGCGCGGCCATCCGGCACAGGCGCTCTTGCAGGTCGATGGGCTGGCGACGGGACATGGCGGCGCGTACGGCGCTCAGTTCGAGCAGCACGTCGCACAGCAGTCGCAGCGGCGCCGTCGTCGTGTACTGGCGGCCGAAGCTGACCGTCGACTCCTCCCACTGGTCGAGCATCGCGGCGGACACGGTGGAGGACACCAGCGTCTCGTCCAGCCTGCGCTTGATGCCCTCGCACGCGCCCAGCACCGGCCCGTCGAGCTGCAGGGAGGCGTTGCCGTCGGTGTTGAGCAGCGTTAACAACGTGCGGCGCAGGACGTTTTCGTCCTCCTCCGCGGCGGGGTCGCTCTCCGCGGGCTGCATGAGCAGCTCGCGCTCGGGAGGCGGCGCCGGGCGCTCCTTGATCTCGGTCGTCACGAGCCCCGGCATCCGGTGGCCGTGGCCGCAGATGCACGGCGCGTCGTAGCCGAGCGCGACCGGCTCGACCCGGTAGACGGTGCACAGGTAGTGGAGGTATTCGGGGCCGGGGCGTTTCAGCCCGCTCTCGTACGCCGACAGCAGCGTCTCGCCGATGCCCGGCTGGGGCTTGGCGTCACGCTCGAACAGGGCGCGCACCTGCTCGATGACGTCGGCCAGCGCGATCCCGTAGGACAGGCGGTGCGCCTTGATCCTCGTGGTGCCGAACGGGCCCGTGCACGCTTCGTGGATCTCTTCCGCTATCTGGGCGGACGTGCGCCCGACGGCCAGGCCCTTGGCCCTGATCCGCCGGGCGATCTCCGTCTCCCTGTGCTGTCTGCCGGACATCCCGGCCCCTCTCCCGCATGTCTCGACCGGTCCGCAACTGGTGACTTAGCGTAGTCCTCAGATTGCTGTGCGCCTACCCATGACTATGAAGCAATGCCGGATGGATGGGAAACGCCCGCAACCAGCCTACGGTTAAGGATCGTCCTCCCCGGGACTGTTTCTTACAACCCATGAGTGAGAAGCCACTCCCCGTGAGCGGAACGGGCCGTTGCGCGAGCCCTTGACTTGAGCCATCTTTGGCCCACCAGCAAAGATTCCTGAGGGAGGAACGAACGGTGGGGGACGACAACTTCGAGCTCTTGGAGCGCCTCGTGGCCGAACTCGGCGCTCGCGGGTTGCTCGCACGAGTGGTCCAGACCCAGGGCGGTCGCAGGTTCGTCCGGGTCATCAACCCGCAGGCGACCAGCCTGTCCGAGAACGTCACCTGTCGGCCGGCGTCCTCCGATCTGCCGGACTGGTGGTACTGCTGGTCCTGGGGCGAGCGGATGCACACCGCCGACGACCCGGCCGGCGCCGCGACGAAGGTCGCACGCGTACTCGCCGCCGTGGGGGAGTGATGACCGCGGTGATCCGGGTGGAGCGCAGCCACCACGGCTCACCGCGATCCACGGCGGCTCCTGGGGGCCGGCGGAGTGGCCGGTGCGGAGGGTCTCCCTTTCGCGGGGCCCTGGTCACTCCGCCGGTTCCGGCCCGGCCGCGCACGAAGCGCCTGGCCTGGACGAAGCACCTGGCCTGGACGAAGCACCTGGCCTGGACGAAGCACCTGGCGGGCACGCCACACCTGACGTACGCGCGTCGCGCGCGCGTACGCGACAAGCCACCCTCCCGGTACGCCGGGCGGGTGTTCGGGGGATCCCTCCCGGAACCGGCACGGGACATGCTTCCGGGTGTGTGTCCCGGTCCGAGCCGTCCGTCATCGGAGCGCCGGCTCTCTCCCTCCGCGGCCCAGAGAACCGGCGTCCCCGTCTTCCCCGGCGTGATGTGACGGCGGGCGGTTCGGTCGGCTGGATAATGGATCGAATCGGTCCAAAGAGCCGACCGAACCGTTTCCGGAGGGGATCCACCATAGTGTTACTGCTGGTGACAGCGGAGCCACCGACAGCTTCTCCGTCGGTGATGCCCAACATCGACCAGATGGCCTCACAGATGTCCGCCCTGTGTGAAGGCGACACCGTACTTTGCTCTACCCTGGTCAAGATGTTCGGCGACGCGCCTTGGGCGCCACTGGTCTCCAGTGCGATCACCATCGTGCTCATCCTCGTGCTGGCTTTCATCATCAGGAAGTTCGCGCACCGGGTCATCACGAGAGTGGTCAACAGAGCGGCGACCGGCGGGTCGATCACCAGCCGGTTCCGCAAGGGCGCGGCGACCGACGGGATCGACGCGCTGCTGCACGAGCGCCGCAAGCAGCGGGCCGAGACGATGGGGTCGGTGCTCAAGCACGTCGCCTCGATCGTCGTCCTCGGCACGGCGGTGCTGACCGTGCTCGATCGGCTGACGATCCCGATCGCGCCGCTGCTGACCAGCGTCGGCATTCTGGGCGTGGCCATCGGCTTCGGCGCCCAGGAGCTGGTCAAGGACTTCATCGCCGGCATGTTCATGCTCCTCGAAGACCAGTACGGCGTGGGCGACGTGATCGACGCGGGCGCCGCGGTCGGCACGGTCGAGGCGGTCACCCTGCGCGTCACGCGGTTGCGCGACTCCGACGGCCGCGTCTGGTACGTGCGCAACGGCACGATCACCCGGGTGGGCAACGAGTCGCAGGGCTGGTCACGGGCCTACATGGACGTCCCGGTGGCCTACGACGCCGACGTCGTCGGGGTGCGGGTGCTGCTTGAGCAGGTGGCCGAGGAGATCTGGGCCGACCCCGAGCTGCGCGAGTCGAAGATGGTGGAGCCGCCGCAGGTGTTCGGCGTCGAGCAGCTCTCCGACAGCTCGCTGGTCTTCCGCATCTCCGCCAAGACGCTGCCGTCGGCGCAGGCGGAGGTGGCGAGGGAGCTGCGGCTCCGGGTCAAGACGGCGCTCGACACCGCGGGCATCCCCATGGTCGCCAGCGCCTAAGCTAGGAATCGTGACAGAGACCTCCTTCTACGACGCCGTCGGAGGCGAGGAGACGTTCCGCCGCCTCGTGCACCGCTTCTACGAAGGGGTCGCGGACGATCCGCTCCTGCGGCCGCTCTACCCGGAGCCCGATCTGACGGGCGCCGAAGAGCGGCTGCGGGGCTTCCTCATCCAATACTGGGGCGGCCCCAAGGACTACAGCGAGCAGCGCGGCCACCCCAGGCTGCGCATGCGCCACATGCCGTTCGTGATCGGCGAGCCCGAGCGTGACGCGTGGCTGCGCCACATGCGCGACGCGGTCGACTCGCTCGATCTGCCGGAGGAGCAGCAGACCCGGCTGTGGGACTATCTGGTCTACGCGGCCCACAGTCTGGTGAACTCCCCCACATAACGGGGCATGAGACGCCACATGGAGATCCCCTGGTGGCGTGACGCAGTCGTCTACGAGATCTATGTCCGCAGTTTCGCCGACGCCTCGGGCGACGGCGTCGGCGACCTGGCCGGGGTGCGCGAGCGCCTGCCCTACCTGCGGCGGCTGGGCGTGGACGCGATCTGGCTGACCCCGTTCTATCCCTCGCCGATGGCCGACGGCGGCTACGACGTGGCCGACTACTGCGGGGTCGACCCGCTCTTCGGCTCGCTCGCCGACTTCGAGGCGCTGGTCGCCGACGCGCACGAGCACGGGCTGCGGGTGCTGGTGGACGTGGTGCCCAACCACAGCTCCTCCGCGCACCCGTGGTTCCAGGCCGCGCTGCGGGGCGAGGGGCGTGAGCGCTACATCTTCCGCGACACCACCAACAACTGGCAGTCGACCTTCGGCGGCCCGGCCTGGACCCGGGTGGCCGACGGACAGTACTACCTGCACCTGTTCGCGCCGGAGCAGCCCGACTTCAACTGGCGCAACCCCGAGGTGCACGCGGAGTTCCTCGACGTGCTGCGGTTCTGGCTGGACCGGGGGGTCGACGGGTTCCGCATCGACGTGGCGATGGGCCTGTACAAGGCCGAGGGGCTGCCGAACGTGGGCGACCAGTCCTTCACCTCGGTCTCTCCGGTGTGGGGGCAGCCCGAGGTGCACGGCGTCTACCGCGCCTGGCGCCGGCTGCTGGACTCCTATCCGGGCGAGCGGATGGCGGTGGGCGAGGTGTGGACCGACAGCCCCGAGGACCTGGCCCGCTACGTGCGCCCCGACGAGCTGCACCAGAGCTTCAACTTCGCCTGGCTGCAGGCGCCGTGGTCGGCGCAGGCGTTCAGGAAGGTGATCGAGGAGACCCTGTCCACGGTGCCGTTCGCGACGTGGGTGCTGTCCAACCACGACGTCGTACGTCACCGCACCCGCTACGAGGGCGCCGAGCCCGGCACGGGCCTGGCGCGGGCCAGGGCGGCGCTGCTGGCGATGCTGGCCCTGCCCGGCTCCGCCTACCTCTACCAGGGCGAGGAGCTGGGGCTGCCCGAGGTTGGCGACCTGCCGGACGAGGCCAGGCAGGACCCGGTCTACGTCCAGTCGAAGGGCGAGTTGCCCGGGCGCGACGGGTGCCGGGTGCCGATCCCGTGGACGGTCGATCCGCCTTCACACGGGTTCTCCGCGGGCGGGGCCGAGCCGTGGCTGCCGCAGCCGGAGTCGTTCGCGGAGCTGAGCGTGGAGAAGCAGGAGGGGGTGGCGGACTCGACGCTGGAGTTCTACCGCCGGGCCCTGGCCTGTCGCCGTGAGCTGGCGGGAGAGATTCCTTACTCCTTGGAGTGGCTGGACTCTCCTGAGGGAGTGCTTTTCTTCGCCAGGGGGCCGCTGGTCTGCGCGATCAACTGCGGCGGGCACGCCGTACGCCTGCCGGGCCACGAGGAAGTGCTGCTGTCGAGCGGGCCGCTCAGGAGCGGGCTGCTGCCGCCCGACACGGCCGTGTGGCTGCGCCGCGCGGCCTCGTGAAGCACATGGCACTCTCGTGAAGCACGGGGCGCTTGGAGCGGTCACGACCGCTGCGAGCACTCCCGGAGGCGGCCGGTCACGACCGCTTCGAGCGCTCGCCGCGTAACGGGATGACGGGCAGGGAGACCAGGGCGGCGACGGCGCCGGCGGCGAAGCCGGCCCAGTAGCCGGTGCTCAGGATGAGCGCGCCCGCCAGCGGCGTCACGGCCAGGGAGACGGTGTTCTGCACGGTGTTGTGGGTGCCGAGCACCTTGCCCGCCCAGCCGGGGCCGGCCAGCTCGCCCGCCGAGAGGTAGGCGAGCCCGTTGCCGGCCACGGTCGTCACCGAGGCCACCGCGATCATCGCGGGCCCGAGCGCGGTGCCGGTGTAGGTGCCGGCGACGAGCAGCGCGAGCACGGCCAGGCACCAGAGGGTGAGCAGCAGGAGGGGTCGCATGCGCAGGCCGGTCCGGTCGGACCAGCGCCCGACCGCGACGCGCACCACGGCCCCGCCGATGGCCGCCACGCCGAACAGCCGCCCGGCCGCCACCGCGTCCCAGCCGTACAGCCTGACCAGGCAGTCCACGCCGTACGTGCTGACCACGACCTGGGGCACCACGTGCAGGGCGCTGGTGGCGTGCACGCGCCAGAGCGCGGGCTGCCGGTACGGCGAGCGCGCCCGCGCCGTCCCGGCAGCGCTGAGCTGGTGCGGCGGCTCGGCCAGGAACAGCGCGGCCAGCACGGCCGCCACCAGGCTCGCGCCCGAGCAGAGCAGCAGCACCCCGGGCAGCCCGTACGCCTGCGCCATGGGCGGGAGCGCGAAGGCGGCGACGGCCATGCCGAGGGTGAAGGAGACCTGGCGCACGCCCATGGCCAGGCCGCGTTCCGGCGGGCGGAACCAGCGCAGCACGATGCGTCCGCCGCCGACCATCGCGGCCGAGCCCGCCGCTCCGGCCAGCGCCAGCAGCCCGATGACCGCCCAGGTGTCCTCGACCACGGCGACGGCGGCGAAGATGACCGTCGCGAGCCCGACGCCGGCGCCCAGGACCAGCCGCTCGCCGTACCGGTCGGCCAGGGCGCCCCAGGCGACGAGGGTGCACAGGATCCCCAAGGCCGGGGCGTTCCCTATCAGCCCGCCCACCGGAAGAGAGACATTGAAATATCGCAAGATTTCGGGCATGACCACGGGCAGGCCGAACAGACCTAAGGTGACACTGGCATGGGCGTTGACGCCCAGCGCCAGCATCAGCCAGCGTCTCATTCCGCGAAGCGTTTGAGGTAGACCAGTTCGCTCTCGGTGAGCCTGCGGGGCGCCGCCCGGTCGACGTCGTAGGCGGCCAGGACGGACATGGCGGTGACGTAGACCGCCTCGTCGTCGAGGATCTCGTAACGCAGGGTGAACCGTACCGACCTGATCTCCGTCACCCAGGTCTCCACCCGCACGGGCTGGGCGCGAAAGCCCAGCGGGCGGCGGTAGTCGATCTCATGGCGGGTCACGACCAGGCCCTTGAACGGCTCGTCCCCCGCGTTGTACGGATCGATGTGGAACATGCCGAACCGGGCGTCCTCCAGGTAGTCGAGGAAGCGCACGTTGTTGACGTGCCCCTGGGAGTCGACGTCGCCGAATCTCACCGTGCGGGGATAGATGTGCCGTTCGGAAGAAGTGCGTTCAACCACGTCCGCAACCGTACCCGTCCCGGTCAGGTGGCCTTGCGCCGGGCCAGGCAGGCCAGCACGGTCAGGACGGAGATCGTGGCCATGGTGCCCAGCGCCCATCGGTAACCGGTCACGAGCTGCCCGACGGCCTCGCCCGAGAGCTGGGCGAGCGTCCCGGCGAAGACGCTCTGGTGCAGCGCGGCGGGCAGCGGGGCGGTGATGATCGACAGCACCAGGCCGGTGCCGACGACGTTGCCGGTGTTCTGCACCATGAGACGCATGGCGTTGACGATGCCGAGCCGGTTGGAGGGCAGGCCGTCGAGGATGGCGGTGGTGTTGGAGGGCAGGAACACGCCGGAGCCGAGCCCGATGAGCACGAGCCCGGCCGCCACCGCCGGATACGGCGTGTCGGCCGACATCACGGCGAGCATGACCGTCAGCCCGCACGTGGTCGTGGCGGCCCCGGCCACCGCCAGGGTGCGCGCGCTCAGCAGGCGCTGCAGGAAGCCGGAGGCCACCGAGGCGATCATGGCCGCCACGGCCAGCGGCAGCACCTTCAGCCCGGCCTGGACGGGATCGTCGCCGCGCACGGCCTGGAAGTAGAGCGCGACCAGGAAGACCATGCCCATCCTGGCGACGGCGTTGAGGAACGAGGCGAGCGTGCCGAAGGCGAAGGCCCGTTCCCTGAACAGCCCCATGTCCACGACGGGATGCGCGGCCCGCCGTTCCCGCAGCACGAACAGGGGCAGCCCCACGACGAAGGCGGCCAGCCCGCCCAGCACCACCGGGTGCTGCCAGCCGAGCCGGGTGAACTCCGACAGCGCCAGCAGCAGCCCGCCCAGGGTGAGCAGGACGAGCGCGCTGCCCGGCGCGTCCAGCCCGCTCTCGCGCCGGCCGGGAGCCGGACGGCGCAGCACGAACGCTCCCCAGACCAGGCAGATCACCCCGATCGGCACGTTGAACCAGAACACCCAGCGCCAGCCCAGGCTCTCGGCGAGCACGCCGCCCAGCGTCGGCCCGATCAGCCCGGCGATGGAGAACGAGGCCACGTAGACGCCCATCCCCTCCCCCAGCCGCTCGCGCGGGAAGGCGTCGCTGACCAGGGCGGCGCTGTTGGTGAGCAGCATGGCGGCCCCGGCGGCCTGCAGCACCCGCAGGGCCACGATCACCCAGGCGTCGGGAGCCAGACCGGCGAGCAGCGCGGCTCCGGTGTAGGTGGCCAGGCCCAGGAGGTACATCCGGCGCCGGCCGAACAGATCGGCCAGCCGCCCGAACACCACCATGAGGACCGTTGTGGTCAACTGATAGCCGAGAAGGATCCAGCCCGCGGCCGTGGCGCCGGCTCCGGTGTTCCTGGCGATCTCCGGGAGCGCGACGTTGATCGCGCTCCCGCCGAGACCGGTCAGCACGCTGGCCATGCTCACGACCGACAACGTGCGCCAGGCGTAGCCGAGGGAGGAGGTCGTACCCGTCGCCGCCAAGGGCCTGTCCTTTCTAGATTTTGATACTAGAATCCAATTCGCATCGTCAGCCGGTCAAGGATCGAGGTGTCGGATGAGCGGGATCGTCGAGGGCCGCGTGGTGATCGTCACGGGTGCGGCCAGAGGCATCGGACGAGGTCACGCGCTGGAGTTCGCCAGACAGGGCGCGAAGGTGGTGGTCAACGACCTGGGCGCGGAGGTCGACGGCACCGGCTCCTCGGGGGCCGCGGCCGAGGTCGTGGCGGAGATCGAGGCCATGGGCGGCGAGGCGATCGTCAACGGCGAGGACGTCTCCGACTTCGACGGCGCGGAACGCCTGGTGCGCTCCGCCATCGACCACTTCGGCACCCTGGACGTGCTGGTCAACAACGCGGGCATCCTGCGCGACCGGATGCTCGTCAACATGACCGCCGACGAGTGGGACGCCGTGATCAGGGTGCATCTGCGTGGCACGTTCGCGCCGCTGCGCCATGCCGCCGCCTACTGGCGATCCAAGGCCAAGGCGGGCGAGCGGGTGGATGCGCGGATCATCAACACGACCTCGTCCTCCGGCATCTACGGTAACCCCGGGCAAGGCAACTACGGCGCGGCCAAAGCGGGCATCGCGGGCCTGACCGTGATCGCGGCCAGGGAACTGGAGCGCTACGGCGTGACCGTCAACGCGGTCGCCCCCGCCGCGCTCACCCGGATGACGGAGAACCTGATGCCCAAGGGCGCGAGCGTCGCCGCCGACCCCGACGACATCGCGCCGGTGGTCGTCTGGCTGTCCAGCGCGGAGGCGCGGGCGATCACCGGGCGGGTGTTCAACGTCCGCACGGGCGTGATCAGCGTGGCCGAGGGCTGGCACGCGGGGCCCGGCGTGGACAAGGGCTCGCGCTGGGATCCGGCCGAGCTGGGCTCGGTCATCCCGGCCCTGGTCGAGAAGGCCGCGCCCAACGCGCTGACCAACGGCAGCATCCCCGCACACCCCGGGCATTCCGGAGATCTCGGACAGGAGGACTGAGATGGCGCTCGACCACACCCTCGTCGGCGTCGAGAGCCCGCCGCACGAGCGCACCTGGACCGCGAAGGACACCATGCTGTACGCGCTCGGCGTCGGAGCGGGCACCGGCGAGCTGGCGTTCACCACCGAGAAGAACCAGCGGGTGCTGCCCACCTTCGCCGTGCTCGCGGCGCAGGCCCTGGGGCGGCGGCTGGGCGACTACGACCCGGCCATGCTGGTCCACGCCGAGCAGGCGTTCGAGCTGCACAGGGAGCTGCCGGCGGCCGGCGGCGTGCGCACCACCTCGAAGGTGACCGGCATCTACGACAAGGGCTCGGGTGCGCTGGTGACCCTGGAGGCCAGGGCGGCCGACCTGGACACGGGTGAGCTGGTCGTCGCCTCGCGCAGCTCGGTGTTCATCAGGGGCGAGGGCGGCTTCGGCGGCGACCGGGGGCCGAAGGACACCTGGGCCGCGCCGGACCGGGCGCCCGATCACAAGGTGACCTACTCGACGCTGCCGGAGCAGGCGCTGATCTACCGCCTGTCGGGCGACTACAACCCGCTGCACAGTGACCCCGAGTTCGCCGCGCGGGCCGGGTTCGACCGGCCGATCCTGCACGGTCTGTGCACGTACGGGGTCACGGGGCGAGCGTTGCTGCACGCGGTGGCGGGGTCGGATCCCGGGCGGTTCAAGGCGATGTCGGGGCGGTTCTCCAGCCCGGTCTTCCCTGGCGAGTCGCTCACGGTGTCGATCTGGGCGGACGGCGGGGACGTGCTGTTCAGGACCGCCAAGGACGACGGGACCGTGGTGATCGACCGAGGCCGGGCGACGATCGCCTGAACCGGCCTTCGTCTGGACCGGCCTTCGGCTGAGTCGGCTTTGCGGCTGGTCGGCTTTCACCTGGCTCAGCTTGCGCCTGGGTCAGATTGCGCCTGGGTCAGCTTTCGTCGAGTGATCTGAGGGGGTCGAGGCGGTGGATCAGCGTCACCGCCGCCTCGATGACCTCCTGCGCCTCCTGCTCGCTGTCGGAGGTGGCGACCTCGCGGGCGGCCTCGCCGATGATGCTGGTCAGCACGGCCACGGTGAACCGGTCGAGCGGGTCGCCCCCTGCCCCCAGCAGGACCGCGTTCTGGCGGACCCACTCCCTGCCCCTGGTGCGGCGGATCAGCTCGAAGCCGGGAGGACCGTCGCCGTCGATGAAGAGCCGGGCCAGGTCGCGCCGCTCCCACGCCCCCGCCAGGTAGGCCCGCGCGCCCGCGATCAGCAGCTCGACGGGGTCGGAGACGCCTTCCTTGCGCGCCTTGGCGACGCTGGCGGCCGACGCCTGCTCGTGGGCGGCCTGGTGGTCCTCGTACAGGGCGAGGAAGAGCTCGGTCTTGCCGCCGAAGTGGTGGTAGAGGCTGCCGACGCTGGAGCCGGCGCGGGCGACCACCTCGGAGACGTTGGAGTCGGCGAAGCCGTGCTCGCTGAAGACCTCGCGAGCCGCCTGCAGCATGCTTTTCCGGGTCTGGGCCGTCCGGCTCCACTCCCACGAGGACTTGCGTGCCATGCCCGTCATCCTAGTGCCAGGAATTCTAGAATCAGATTCTTGACATCCCCTCACGACGGCTAGAACCTTTCCTAGAGAACGATTCTAGAAAGTGCCCCAGGAGGCGGTTGTGGACTTCTCGCTCACCCCCGAGGAACGGCAGATCCGCGACACGGTCAGGTCCTTCATCGAGAAGGAGGTCATGCCGCTGGAGCCCGAGGTGCTGCGCAACGAGCGCGAGGGCCGCCCGGGGCTGGCGCCCGACGTGCTGCGCGACCTGCGGGCCAAGGCCAGGAAGTCCGGGTTCTGGGGCATCAACACCCCCGAGGAGTACGGCGGCGCCGCGCTCGGCCCGATCATGTCGGCCATCATCGCCATGGAGACCGGGCGTACGTTCGTGCCGTTCACGTTCGGCGGCAGCGCGGACAACATCCTCTACGCCGGCACCGACGAGCAGAAACAGCGCTACCTGATCCCCACGATCGAGGGCGAGCGCCGTTCCTGCTTCGCCATCACCGAGCCGGGCGCCGGCTCCGACGCCCGCAACATCCGCACTCGTGCCACCCGCGACGGCGGCGAGTGGATCATCAACGGCGAGAAGACGTTCATCACCGGCGGCAGCGAGGCCGACTTCGTCATGGTGTTCGCCGTGACCGAGCCGTACGGCGTCACCTGCTTCCTGGTCGACCGCGACATGGGCTGGACGTCCGACCCGATCCCGACCATGGGCCAGTGGGGCCCGGCCTCGCTCGTGTTCGAGGACGTCCGGGTGCCGGAGGAGAACATCCTCGGCGAGCTGGGCAAGGGCTTCGAGCTGGCCATGCAGTGGATCGGCCAGGGCCGCTACATGATCCCCGCGCGCGCCATCGGCGCGGCCGAGCGCATGCTGGGCATGGCCATCGAGTACGCCAAGATCCGCAAGTCCATGGGTCAGACGATCTCCAACTACCAGGCCATCCAGTGGATGATCGCCGACTCCCAGGTGGAGATCGAGTCGGCGAAGTGGCTGACGTTGTACGCGGCCTGGCGGGTGCGCGAGGGCATGGACGCCCGGCACGCCTCCTCCATCGCCAAGCTCAACGGCGCCGTCATGGCCAACCAGGTCGTGGACCGGGTGCTGCAGATCCACGGCGGCATGGGCTACACCAAGGAGCTGCCGATCGAGCGGTGGTATCGCGAGCTGCGCCTGCTGCGCATCTTCGAGGGCACCGACGAGATCCAGCGGCGTACGATCGCCCGCAACCTGATCAAGGGACACGCGCGGCTGGGCCTGATCGGGGAGTGAACGGGATGTCGGTCGGGGAACTGTTCAACCCGCGCTCGATCGCCCTCGTCGGCGCCACCGACAAGTCCGGCTGGTCGATCAGCACGCTGTCCAACCTGCGCACCCACGGCTTCACCGGCTCCATCCACCTGGTCAACCCGCGCGGCGGCGTGGTGCACGGCCTGCCCGCCCGCCGCAGCCTGACGGAGATCGCGCGGCCAGTGGATCTGGCGTACGTGATGGTCCCGACCGCGGCCGTGCTCGGCGTGCTGCGGGAAGGCGCCAAGCTGGGCATCCGGTGCTACGTGATCCTGACCGCCGGGTTCGGGGAGGCGGGCGAGGAGGGGGCGCGGCTGGAAGCCGAGGTCGCCGGCTTCGCCGCCGAGCACGGGCTGACCATCCTCGGGCCCAACGGCAACGGCTACATCAACGCCGCCGCCGGCGTGACCCCGTACGGGCTGCCCATCGCCCAGCCGCTGCTGCGCGGCGGGGTGGGCGTGGTGCTGCAGAGCGGGGCGCTGGCCAGCTCCGTGCTGTCGTTCGCGCAGGCCCGCAACGTGGGCATCAGCCTGCTCACCTCCATGGGCAACGAGTCCGTCGTCACCGTCACCGACGTCGTCGACTACCTGGTGAACGATCCCGCCACCAAGGTCATCGCGCTCTTCCTGGAGAGCATCAGGGACCCGGCCGCGTTCGCCCGCGTGGCGCGGCGGGCGCTGGAGGCGGGCAAGCCGATCGTGGCGCTCAAGATCGGCCGCAGCCGGCTCGCCTCGCACACCGCCCAAGCGCACACGGGGGCCCTGGTCGGGGACGACGACGTCATCGACGCCGCGCTGCGGCAGCTCGGCGTGATCCGGGTGCGTTCGCTGGAGGACCTCATCATCACGGCGGGGCTGCTGGCGTCCACGGGGGCGCTGCCGGGGCGCCGCGTCGGGGTCGTCACGCCGTCGGGCGGGGCCTCGGAGATCATCGCCGACCGGGCCGAGGACGAAGGGCTGGAGCTGCCGCCGTTCGCGCCCGAGACGGTGGCGCGGCTGGCGGAGATCGTCCCGTCCTTCGGCACCGTGCAGAACCCGCTCGACGTCACCGGCTACGTCCTCATCGACCGCACCCTGCTCGGCCGGGCCCTGGAGGCGGTGATCGCCGATCCGGGCATCGACCTGGTCATGCTGCTGTCGGAGCCGCCCAAGCTCGCACCGCCCGACCCGGCTCCCGTGCTGGCGACGTACGCCGCCAGCGCCCGGCGCATCGCCGCCTCGCCCGTGCCGGTCGTCGTGGTGAGCAACGTGCTGACCGACATCACCGAGTTCGGGCGGGAGGTGCAGCGGGAGACCGGGTTCCCGTACGTGGCGGGCGGGATCGAACACGGCCTGCACGCCATCGGCGCGGCCGTGCGCTGGTCGGAACTACGGTCCGGAGC
Source organism: Nonomuraea maheshkhaliensis (assembly GCF_039529435.1). Classification (NCBI taxonomy): domain Bacteria; kingdom Bacillati; phylum Actinomycetota; class Actinomycetes; order Streptosporangiales; family Streptosporangiaceae; genus Nonomuraea; species Nonomuraea maheshkhaliensis. The sequence continues at coordinate 19,008 of NZ_BAAAMU010000035.1, read as the reverse complement.
ACTCTCCCGTCCTCCGGCTCCGCCCACCGCCTCCTTGACCGTTCCGTCCGGCGCCACGGGGGTGTGGGCCGAGCACCGCGCCGCCGGGCTGCTGGCCTCGGGCGGCCTGCCGGTGGTGCCGTCGGAGCTGGTACGCGAGGAGGCGGAGGCGGTCGCGGCGGCCGAGCGGTTCGGCTACCCGGTGGTGCTCAAGGCGGCGGCGGAAGGGCTCGGGCACAAGAGCGACGTGGGCGGGGTCCGGCTCGGGCTCGGCTCCGGCGAGGAGGTGCGGCAGGCTTACCGGGAGGTGACCGCCGCCGTGCCCTCACTCGACGGCGTACTCGTCCAGCCGCAACGCCGGGGCGGCGTCGAGCTGCTGGTGGGCATCGTACGGGACCCCGCGTGGGGTCTGACGCTGGCCGTGGGGCTGGGCGGGATCTGGGTCGAGGTGCTGCGCGACACCGCGCTGCGGGTGCTGCCGGTGGACGCCGCCGAGGTCCGCGCGGCACTGGCGGAGCTGCGCGGCACGGCCCTGCTCGACGGGGTCAGGGGCGGCCAGCCCGCGGACCTCGACGCGGTGGCCGATGTGGTGGCGCGGATCGCCGCGTTCGCAGAGTCGCTGGGCGACGGGCTGGAGTCCCTGGAAATCAACCCACTCCTGGTGAACGGATCCCACATCGAAGCCCTGGACGCCCTGATCACCTGGCGCTGATCCGGGCCCGCCGGACGTCCAGGCCGCTCCAGCCTCGTTACGCCATCCGGGAGGCCGGGAGCCGGTCAGTCGGCGGTGGCGGGCCGGTCGTCCGTTGGGAACGGCACCCGTACCGTGACATGGGTGCCTTCTCCCGGTGCCGTCTCGACCGTGGCGGTGCCGCCGACCGAGGCGGCGCGGTCGATGATCGAGCGGGAGATGCCGAGCCCCGGCGGGCGCCGGTCCGGGTCGAAGCCGGTGCCGTGGTCGAGCACGCTCACCGTCGCCACCCCCGCTCTGGCCTCCGCCCACACCACGGCGTGCCGTACGCCCGCGTGCTTGGCCACGTTCGTCAGGGCCTCGCGCAGCGCGCCCGCCAGCGCGTCCACGCTCCGCGGCGAGATGCGGCCCCGGTCCGGCGAGGCGCGCAGGCGGCCGGCGTTGAACTCCACGTGCAGCCCGCCGCCGACCGCCTGCCGCACCACCGTCTCCAGCGCGGCCAGCACGTCGCTGCCGGGATCACCGTTGTCGCCCCGGAGGTACGCGCGCAGCCACCGCGACTCCTCCGCCACCCGCGCCCGCACCGGCGCGTCGGCGATCCACCCGTCCCTGACCAGGGCCTCCAGCGTCTGCAGGATCCGGTCGTGCAGCACGCGGGCGGTCCTCGCGCGCTCACGCTCCTCCGACAACTGCGCGGTACGCAGCACCTCCTCGGCCCGCGCCCGGTCAAGGTCCCTGGCGTTGTGGACGAGGATCGTGGTCACGTACCAGGACACTCCGGCGTTGGCCGCCATGCCCGCCAGGTGCGGCAGCGGATGCCACCACTCGTCGCCCGCCAGGACCGCGCCGAGCGTGAACGCGCCACCCAGCAGCGCGACCCAGGCCGCCACCGCGGGCCAGGGCCGGAAGGACACCCCGACCATGACCGCCGCGAGCAGCACGTACGGCAGCGCGGTCCCCGGCCACCACGCGGCCGCGACGGCGGGGGCGAACCACGGCACCGCCACACACAACGCCGCCACGAGCGCGTAGTCCGCGGCCAGCAGCCACCGGGACGGGAGCCGGCGGCGTGCCCCGGCCAGCACGGAGATCGCCAGGCTGGTCAGCGCCAGGGCGGCCAGCAGCACCGGAAGCGGCCCGACACCGACCCACCGAGCGTCCTCGATCACCTCCAGCGCCCCGCAGAGCACCGCCGCACCCACCTGGAGCGCCACCATCCCCACAGCCCGCATACGCTCAACGGCCGCCATGCCCGTTGCGCGAGGGGTCGCGCCCGCTGCGCCGGATGCTGCCGTGCCCGTCTCGCGAACCGCGGCGCCTGTCTCGCGAGCCGCCATCCCCGGCTCGTCGGCTGACGGGCCGCTCATGGCCGGTCGCGGCGTTCGATGCGGTCCAGGGCGGCCCTCGTGAGCTGGGCCTTGTTGCCGACCTGCAGCTTGCTCCTGATCCGCTCCACGTACGTGTCCACGGTCGCCTTGCTGATCTGCAGCCGGCGGGCGATCTGCGCGTGAGTGAAGCCCTGCGCGATGTACGACAGCGTCTGCTCCTCGCGCTCCGACAGCCGCGGCGGCGCGGGTCCGGCGCCACCCGGGGCCTCCAGCTCGTTCTGCAGGATGTCCGCCAGGCCCGCCGACAGGTAGAAGCCGCCGGCGGCGACCGTGCGCACGGCGTCCACGACGAATTCGGCCGGCGCGTCCTTGGTGACGTACCCGTTCGCCCCGGCCCGGATGGCGGCCAGGACGTCGGCGGGCCGTCCAGAGGCGGAGACGATCAGGACCCTCGTGACGGCCGACAGCTCCCTGATCTCGGCCACGCAGGGCCGGTCGGTGGCCAGGTACAGATCGAGGACGAGCACGTCGTGGTCGAGATCCGAGCCGCGCAGGTCGCCGAGGTCCGCGCCCTGGAGCACGACCTTGAGGTCGTCGGAGCGGTGCAGGAGGTACTCCAGGCCGTGCCGGATGAGCTCGTGGTCGTCGATCACCGCGATGCGAATCACGTCGTGTTCCCATGGGGGCTCGGAACGCGGAGGCATGCCGGAAGGGTGGGCAAGGGCCTGCATGGCCGACAAGTCCCACAAAAGTACTACAAGCAGGAATGGGCAGCCCAGAGGCCGCCCATCCCGCGAAATCCGGCTTCGCGACCTCACCGATCCGGCCGATCGGCCCCCAGCCGGATCCGGCTACTCCACCTCCACCGGCAGCTCGTAGCTCTCCGTAGTCGGGTGCCCCGCCTTCTCGTGCACGCGCAGCACCGCCTCCTTCGACGGCCCCGACGACAGGCAGAACACCTTCCCGGAGTCCGGGTCGAGCCAGGCGCGCTCGACGTGCGCCCCTTCCGCCGCCTCGATGGCCAGGTCACGCTCGTGCGCCGCGCGCAACTGGTCCTCGGTGGCGCCGATGAATCCACTGTGCACGTCCATGAACTTCGGGATGGCGCACCCCCTCCTCCTTCGTCCGGTTTCCCTCCAGGAGTATGGGCGTTCCATCCCGTGTCATCTCAAGGCAGGCGGTTCGACAGGACCAGCGTGGCGGCGGAGGCGAACATGCCGCCGTTGCCCAGGACCACGCTCACCTCCACGTCCGGCACCTGCGCCGCGGCCTCCCCGCGCAGTTGCCGCACCGCCTCCTGGATGGCGAACATGCCGTACATCCCGGTGTGCGTGTACGACAGGCCGCCGCCGTTCGTGTTCATCGGCAGGCGCCCGCCGGGCGAGGTGTGGCCCTCGGCGATGAACGCGCCCGCCTCGCCCCTACCGACGAACCCGAGGTCCTCCAGGCCGTAGATCGGCACGTGGGCGAAGGCGTCGTACACCATGAGATGATCCACGTCCTCGTGGCCGATCTTGGCCTCGGCGAAGGCCGCCTCCCCCGAGAGCCGGAAGCCCTTGGAGGTGGTGAAGTCCTCCATCTGCGAGATGATCGGCGACTCCGCGGACTCGCCGGAGCCGAGCAGGTAGACCGGGGAGCGGCGGGCCCGGTCCTCGGTGGTGACGATCAGCGCGCCCCCGCCGTCGGTCACCAGGCAGCACTCCAGCAGGTGGAACGGGTAGGCGACCATGCGCGAGCCGAGCACGTCCGCCACCGTGATGAGGTCCCGGAACATCGCCCGCGGATTGAGGTGGGCCCAGCGCCGCTGCGCCACCGCGACCTCGGCCAACTGCTCGTGCGTGAGACCGGTCTCCTTCATGTAGCGCAGCGCCGTAATCGTGAACGACGTGGGCGGCCCGACCACCCCGTACGGCAGCTCGAACTGCCCCAGCAGCGAGTCCGGCCCCATCCCGAAGCGGCCGGCGCCGACCCGCGAGCGGCCCGACTCCCCATGGGTGATCAGCACGGTCCGGCACAGCCCCGCCCGGACGGCCGCGGCCGCGTGGCGTACGTGGAACAGGAACGACGAGCCGCCCACACCGGTGCCGTCCAGCCAGGCGGGGGTGATGCCGAGGGCGTGGGCGATCTGGACCGGGCCCGGCGTCCCGACGGTGGCGATGCCGTCGATGTCGTGGATGCTCATGTCCGCGTCCGCGAGCGCGTTCCTGGCCGCCTCCAGGTGCAACTGCGTCGTGGAGTGGCCGGGGAGGCGGCCGACCTCGTCGGTCTCGGCGGCGCCGGCGATCACGATGGTCATGCGGCGCCTCCCGCCGGCTCGAAGAGCGGCACACAGACGTCCCCGCGCCGTTCGAACACCACCCGCAGCTCCATGTCCAGCGGCAGCTGCTCCGGTACGTTCGGCACGCCCACGATGTTCGTCATCATGCGCACGCCCTCCTCCAGCTCCACGACCGCGATCGCGTACGGTGCCTCGTCCTCGAAACCCGGCGCGGGGCGGTGGTTGATGACGTAGGAGTACAGGGTCGCGCGCCCGCTGGCCCGGACCCATTCGACCTGGTCGCCGCCGCAACGGGGGCAGTTGGGCCGGGGGTAGAAGTAGTGCCGCTCACACGTCAGGCAGCGCTGGATGCGCAGCTCGCCCGCGGCCGTGCCGTCCCAGAAGGGCTGGGTCTCGGGTGTGGGCTTCGGTACCGGCTTCATCGGCCTCCCCAATCCTAGTTCTAGAATCACACTCTAGATCTAGGTTCGGGGAGGGCTCAAGGGCTCGGAATGCCGTTGCCGTTCCTGCCGCGCCCGGCCAGCACGTCCTCCAGCGAAGGCCGCGTGTCGCCCGGCTCGCGCGGGCCCGGCTGGGCGAGCTGGATGAGCACGCCGTGCGCCTCCTTGGGATGCAGGAACACCTCCTGCCAGCGCGCGTCGGCCCGGTTGAGCCCGTACAGGCGGTAACCGCGGGCCGTCAGCCTGGCCACCGCCGCGTCCAGGTCGTTGACGTGGAAGTTCAGGTGGTGGACGCCTCCCCTGCCGCGGGTGAGCTCGAAGAAGCTGTCGAAGAACGTGGATCCGGCCAGCGGCTCCATGAGCTCGACCTTGCCGCCGTTGGCGTAGGTGAGCTGAAGGGTGCGAAATCCGGCGATCCGGTTGTCACCGCCGCCGCCCAGATGGCGGCCGCCGAGCAGGTCACGGTAGATGGGCAGCAGGTCCGTGATCCGGGGCGCGGCCACGGCCGTGTGATCGAAGGACACCTCTAGGCCGTCGAGTTCCAGGTCCACGCGGGGGGCTCCTCACTTCGGGAATCCTAGAATTTCATTCTAGCCGCTCACTCTTGACGCCGCCGCAAGTGAGGAGCAGCATCGCAGAAGTAGATTCTAGAGCTAGCTTCTAGAACAGTACGGGGGGTTCGGCCCGACCAAGAAAGGCTGGCCATGAGGCTGTCCTACGCCCGCGAGCTCGACGAGTACCCGACCGGCGCCCGCCGCATGAAGATCCTCACGATGGCCGTGCTGGCCATCCTCATCGGCTCCTACGAAGGGCAGATCGCGCCCGTCGTTCCCCTGCTGCTCAAAGACCTCGACATGTCGCTGGCCACGTACGGCGCCGTCTCCGGCACGGCGGCCGTGGCGGGCGCCATCGCCTCCATCCTGGGCGGCCGGCTCACCGACCGGCTCGGCCGGGTGCGTCTGCTCATCCCGCTCATGGCGCTGACCGCCATCTGCTGCTTCGGCATGACCCTCGTCCACAGCCCACGGGACCTGCTGATCGCCCGGATCGTCCTCGCGTTCGTGGACGGAGTGGCCATGGCCAGCACCGCCCCGCTGATTCGCGACTTCTCGCCGCGCATGGGCCGGGCGCAGGCGTTCGGCTTCTGGACCTGGGGCCCGGTCGGCGCGAACTTCCTGGCCGCCGCCGTCGCCGGATGGACCCTGCCCATCTTCGACAACTCCTGGCGCTCCCAGTTCGTCATCATGGGCTGCTTCTCCCTGGTCATCTCCGTCGTCATCGCCCTGAACATCGCCGACCTCTCCCCTGAGCTGCGGGCCAGGATCCAGCACACCGAACGAGCCGGCACCCAGGTCGTCGACCTCGGCCGGCCGCCGCGCCTGCGTTCGCTGTTCAGCCGGCCCAACATCTGGGCGCACGTCGTCGGGATCTCGCTGTGGCTGGTGCTCTACATCACGCTGTCGCTGTTCGGGCAGACCATGCTGGTCGGAGCCCTGGGTATCAGCAGCGCCGAAGCCTCCACGATCATGGCCGCGTTCTGGAGCCTCAACCTGATCACGCTCATCGTGACGGGCCGGCTCTCCGACCGCACCCAGCTGCGCAAGCCCTTCTCCCTGGCCGGCACCGTCGCCGCCGTCCTCGTCACCGCCTACCTCGCGGTCTCACTCGGCCAGGAAGGTGTCTCCACCGGCACGCTGATGGTGATCGGCGCGCTGCTCGGCGGCTCGCTCGGCGTCGCGTACGCGCCCTGGATGGCCAACTACTCCGAGGACGCCGAGGACGCGGACCCGCGCCTGCAAGGGACGGCGTGGGGGTTGTTCGGCTTCCTCAGCAAGGGCATCGCGGTGATCGGGCTGCTGGTCATTCCGCACGTGGTGGAGGCGACCAACTGGCAGACATGGCTGTTCGTGGCTCTGGGCTGCCTCGTCCTGTTCATCCCAGCGATCCTCCTCTTCAACGGCCCCTGGCGCCGCCCGTCCTCGACCCCCACCACGGAGATCACCGTAGGCAAAGCCGAAGTCTGACCACCACCCCAACCCCGACTCCG